>NZ_JAPCJA010000019.1:0-74696 GCF_027707745.1 Aeromonas sp. QDB23 | reverse complement strand
CCGATGTGGAGCGGGTGATGTCACTTTGTAGCCGAGATTGGATAAAACTGACCTAATGTTTAATCCGATTGGTATAACCGCTACCCTGCACACGCTAGCAATGACAAACCGGCACCTATGTGCCGGTTTTTTTTATATCCCGTTTTTTATGACGACGGATATGGCGTATGACCCAGGAACGGCCACAGCAAGCCACAGAACAAAGCGGAAACTGTAGAGAGAGAGCAGAGAGCAGAGAGCAGAGAGCAGAGAGCAGAGAGCAGAGCTTGAATATCGCCCTCACCCACAGATAAAAAAACGGCTCCATCAAGGAGCCGTTTTCAGTGGATTGCGCGGTGCCGATTACTCGACTGTGGCTTCCACACTGGTGAAGTACTCGATCTTGGCCGCTTTGCGCAGCTCGTCGATCAGAGACTTGTAACTCACCTGAGCTTTGCCCTGACCCAGCTGACCTTGCAGCATGGCGGCCATGCCGGATGCGGCGGCCGGGACGTTAACCTTGTCCAGGGCAACCACCACGCGGTCACCATTGGTCTCGGCAACCAGTGCCACGCTCGGCTTGCCGTCGATCGGATGGGGCAGTGTGAACGCCTGGGCAATCAGGTTCTGATCCAGCTCGCGATCGAAGCGGGCAACCCCTTTGTGGGTCTCCACTTTCAGACCGAGGGCGGTCAGATCGGCAGTGATGCTCTCACCGACCTTCAGCTTGTCCAGCAGGCCCTGCGCCTTGCCACGGGCCACTTCACCGGCCTTATCATGCTTGATGGCGGCAATCACCTGCTCTTTCACTTCAGCCAACGGCTTGACGGCTTTGGGCTGGTGACCGGTGATGTGCAGCACCAGCGCCTTGCCATCCGCCAGCTCGATCACGTCGGAGTTGGTGTTGTCATCGCGCAGCTGCTCGGAGAACGCCACGGAAAGCACCTTGGGATCGTTCAGCGGAGCCGGGGCGCTCGCCTGGGTGAAGAAATCGGAAGATTGTACCTTCATCCCCATGGCGTCAGCGGTCAGGTCCAGCGAGTCCGGGTTCTCGAAGCTGTTGTCAGCCATCTTCTGCTGCTCGGCGAAGAACAGCTCCTTGGCCTTGTCAGCTTGCAGACGCGTGATGGTCTCTTCCTTCACATCGGCAAACGGCTTGGTCTGGGCAGCTTCAACCCCCAGCAGCTTGATGATGTGGAAACCGAACGGGCTCTTCACCACGGTGGAGAGATCACCCGCCTTGTTCAGGGCGAAGGCGGCTTTTTCGAAGGCAGGATCCATCACCCCTTTCTCGAACCAGTCCAGCTCGCCGCCTTTTTTGGCGGAGAAGGTATCGGCAGAGTCAGCCTTGGCCAGCGCAGCGAAATCATCACCCGCCTTGGCTTTGGCCAGCACGGCTTCTGCCTTCTGCTCGGCGGCTTTCTCGTCCTTGCCAAACGGGATCAGGATGTGAGCCACATGACGACGCTCGGCACGCTGGAACAGATCCTGGTGCTGATCGTAGTAATCCTGGGCATCCTGCTCGGTGACCTTGATGTCCTTGGCGAGGTTGGCAGCGTCCAGCAGCAGATAGTCGACCTTGACCTGTTCGTCGTTCATGAAACGGGCGCCATTGGTCTTGTAGTACTGCTCCAGCTCGTTGTCAGAGACCTGAACATCATCCACATAATTGGCGGCGGCCAGACGCACCAGACGCAGATCGCGAGTCTGGTTGTAGAGCTTGTCGAGCTGCTCCGCTTCACCCTTGAGGGAGAATTCGGTGCCCAGCAGGGCGCCCATCAGCTGTTGACGCACCATGTCCTGACGCAGAGAGTCACGGAACATTTCGGGAGTCATACCGGCACGACGGATCAGTTGCAGATAGCGGTCATTGTTGAACTTGCCGTTTTCGGCAAACTCGGGCATCTCCACGATGGCTTGCTTGATCTGCTCGTCGCTGATGCGCAGACCCAGTTCACGGGCCTTGCTGTCCAGCAACGCCTGATCGATCAACCGATCCAGCACGCCACGGCGGAACTGTTTCATGTAATCGGGGTTCGCGGCCAGCTGGCTGAATGCCTCTCCCATCTGGGATTCCATGCGGGCGCGCTCGTTACGGTAGGCATTTTCCAGTGCCGCAGCACTGATCTCGGTGCCATTGACGGTGGCGGGGGCGGTACGGGCCGGGCCGTTCAGGTAGCTACCTACACCAGCCAAGGCAAAGGAGAGGATGATCAGGCCCAAGATAACCTTGGCTACCTTGCCCTGCGCCCCTTCGCGTAGTTTATCCAACATCATGTTTGTACTTATGCTCCCGAACTCGATGGGCGTAAACAATAAAAAGGCGCACCGATTGCGATGCGCCTTGGTCAATCAGTATGAGAGAAGACTCTCTAACTTGTCTGGTCTGCGACCAAGGACGGTAGCCGACAGATATCAGCGCCCGACTTAGTTAACAGCGTCTTTCAGGGCCTTACCGGCTTTGAAGGCAGGAACTTTACCAGCAGCGATTTCGATGGTCGCGCCAGTTTGCGGGTTACGGCCAGAACGGGCAGCACGCTCACGCACAGCGAAAGTGCCGAAACCAACCAGAGCTACCTGGTCACCCTCTTTCAGAGCTTCACCTACAGCATCAATGAAGGCATCCAACGCACGGCCAGCAGCAGCCTTGGAGATATCAGCACCGTCTGCAATCTTGTCAATCAGTTGAGATTTATTCACTCTTATATTCCCCTTTTATCGAACACCGCTGCGGCGCTGATTTCCCTGGCCACAACAAGTGGAGGTTTTATAGCAAGCCTCCTGATCAGTTGCAAGTGACAATCTGGCGCAAACCCGCGCCACACAACGTATTGCGACTCATCACGAGTACCCGATCGGTGGTCAAGGCTACTTCCGTTATCGGGCGCATGCAAGCCTTAACCACCCACCGAATGCGCCAAATTTGCGGCGCATCAACATTTACACGACAGAAACGCGTTCAAACCCCTGTGGATTGTCCTGCAACGCCAGTTCCAGCACCTCGTCAATCCAGCGAACCGGATAAATTTCAAGGTCTTGTTTGACGTTTGCCGGGATCTCCTCAAGGTCACGCTCGTTCTCTTTCGGAATAAGCACTCGCTTGATGCCGCCACGATGAGCTGCCAGCAACTTCTCCTTGAGACCACCGATGGGCAGCACTTCGCCGCGCAAGGTGATCTCCCCTGTCATGGCCACATCCGCACGAACCGGATTACCGGTCAAGCTGGAGACCAGGGCGGTACACATGGCGATACCGGCACTCGGACCATCTTTCGGGGTTGCCCCTTCCGGTACGTGCACATGGATATCGCGCTTCTCGTAGAAGTCGGCGTTGATACGCAACTTCTCGGCTCGAGTCCGTACCACCGTCATGGCCGCCTGGATAGACTCCTGCATCACTTCACCGAGCGAACCGGTATAAGTGAGCTTGCCCTTGCCAGGCATGTTGGTGGTCTCGATGGTGAGCAGATCGCCACCCACTTCGGTCCACGCCAAGCCGCATACCTGACCAACCTGGTTCTGGTCGGTGGCCTTGCCGTAATCGAACCGCTGTACCCCGAGGAACTCCTTGAGGTTGGCCTGATTGACCTGAACATGCTTGATGCTCTTGTCCAGCAGGATGCGCTTGACCGCCTTGCGACAAATCTTGGAGATCTCGCGCTCCAGACTCCGTACCCCCGCCTCGCGGGTGTAGTAACGGATCACCCCGACCAACGCTGAATCCTCAATGGTGATCTCGGACTCTTTCAGGCCGTTGCGCTGGATCTGCTTGGCAACCAGATGCTGCTTGGCAATGTTGAGCTTCTCATCTTCGGTGTAACCGGAGAGACGGATCACTTCCATCCGGTCCAACAACGGACCCGGGATGTTCATGGAGTTGGAGGTGGCCACGAACATCACGTCCGACAGGTCATAATCCACTTCCAGGTAGTGATCGTTGAAGCTGTTGTTCTGTTCCGGATCGAGCACTTCCAGCAAGGCAGACGCGGGATCGCCACGCATGTCCGAGCTCATCTTGTCGATCTCGTCGAGCAGGAACAGCGGGTTCTTCACGCCGACTTTCGCCATCTTCTGGATGAGCTTGCCTGGCATGGAACCGATATAGGTACGACGGTGACCGCGGATCTCCGCCTCGTCACGCACCCCACCGAGGGCCATCCGCACATATTTGCGGCCAGTCGCCTTGGCGATGGATTGGCCCAACGAGGTCTTGCCCACACCGGGAGGGCCAACCAGACAGAGGATGGGGCCCTTGAGCTTGTTCACCCGCGCCTGTACCGCCAGATATTCGAGAATGCGATCCTTGACCTTCTCCAGGCCATAGTGATCGGCATCCAGTACCTCTTGCGCCTTGCCCAGATCTTTCTTGACCTTGGAGCGCGCCTTCCACGGCACCTGAACCATCCAGTCCACATAGCTGCGAACTACGGTAGCCTCGGCGGACATGGGCGACATCATTTTCAACTTGGCAAGCTCGGCCTGCGCCTTTTCACGGGCATCTTCCGGCATGCCAGCCTCTTCAATCTTGCGATTGAGCGCTTCAAACTCATCCGGGCTGTCTTCCAGCTCACCCAGCTCTTTCTGAATGGCCTTCATCTGCTCGTTGAGGTAATACTCGCGCTGGCTCTTTTCCATCTGCTTCTTGACGCGCGTGCGGATGCGCTTCTCGACCTGCAGCAGGTCAATCTCCGACTCCATCATCGCCATCAGGAATTCGATGCGCTCGGAGACCGAAACGATCTCCAATACCTTCTGCTTGTCTTCCAGCTTGAGCGGCATATGGGCCGCCATGGTGTCGGCCAGGCGCGCAGCATCGTCGATCGCCGAAATCGAGGTGAGCACCTCGGGCGGGATCTTCTTGTTGAGCTTGATATAGCCTTCAAACTGGCCGATGGCAGAGCGAACCAGGACTTCCTGATCCTTCTCCTCAATGGCTTGGGAGGGGATGTACTGGGCCTCGCAGACAAAGAAATCCTTGTCGTCGATCATCCGCTCCAGGCGGGCGCGCTGCCCCCCCTCTACCAGCACCTTGACGGTGCCGTCCGGCAGCTTGAGCATCTGCAGAATATTGGCCACTGTCCCGACGGTGAAGATCTCCTCCACGGTCGGCTCATCGGTTGACGCATCCTTCTGGGCCACCAGCAGAACTTTCTTGTCCTGCTCCATGGCCGCTTCCAGACAGCGAATGGATTTTTCCCGCCCCACAAAGAGTGGAATGACCATGTGGGGATAAACCACCACGTCACGAAGAGGCAGGACGGGAATCTCGATGCGTTCTGAACGCTCTAGGTTCATATATGTCCTCTCGGCTTGTTATACCGTTGGCAAAGCGCTTGGCTGAGTATATGGGGGCGCAGAGATGAGATTCAATCGCCGAAACCGTAAAAAGCATGAAAGGGGCAAAAAGCCCCTTCCATTTGATTAAAAATCAGACATTTACTCTGATGCAGCAGCCTGGGTCTCGGGATTTTCGTAGATCATCAAGGGCGCGGAGTCCCCTTTGATCACGGTCTCGTCGATCACCACCTTGCTGACCCCTTCCAGAGAAGGCAGGTCATACATGGTATCCAGCAGCACAGCTTCCACAATGGAACGCAGACCACGAGCACCGGTTTTACGCTCCATCGCCTTGCGGGCAATGGCGTTGAGTGCGTCGTCACGGAACTCCAGCTCGACCCCTTCCAGATCAAACAACGCAGCATACTGTTTGGTCAGCGCGTTTTTCGGCTCTTTCAGGATCTGGATGAGAGCAGACTCGTCCAGTTCGGTCAGGGTCGCGACCACAGGCAGACGGCCGATGAACTCGGGGATCAGACCATATTTGATCAGATCTTCCGGCTCCACCTTGGCGAAGGTCTCGCTCAGGGTGGCCTTGGCATCCTTGGATTTCACCTCGGCGCCAAAACCGATACCGGTTCCCTTCACGGAACGCTGCTCGATCACCTTGTCCAGACCGGCAAAGGCACCGCCACAGATGAAGAGGATCTTGGAGGTATCAACCTGCAAGAACTCCTGCTGCGGATGCTTGCGACCACCTTGCGGCGGCACGGAAGCGATGGTCCCTTCGATCAGCTTGAGCAGTGCCTGCTGTACCCCTTCCCCGGAGACATCGCGGGTGATGGAGGGGTTGTCCGACTTGCGGGAGATCTTGTCGATCTCGTCGATATAGACGATGCCACGCTGGGCCTTCTCTACGTCGTAGTCGCACTTTTGCAGCAGCTTCTGGATGATGTTCTCCACGTCCTCGCCCACATAACCGGCTTCGGTCAGGGTGGTCGCATCGGCCATGGTGAACGGCACATCCAGCAGACGAGCCAGGGTCTCGGCCAGCAGGGTCTTGCCGCTACCGGTCGGGCCAATCAGCAGGATGTTGGATTTGCCGAGCTCCACACCACTGTTTTCGCCGCTGTTACGCAGACGCTTGTAGTGGTTGTAAACCGCAACGGCCAACACCTTCTTGGCGTACTCCTGCCCGATCACATAGTCATCGAGATGAGCGCGGATCTGATGAGGGGTCGGCAGCTCGTTACCATCGCGCTTGGGCGAGATCTCGCGGATCTCTTCGCGGATGATGTCGTTGCACAGCTCGACGCACTCATCACATATGTAGACGGAAGGGCCAGCGATCAGCTTGCGCACTTCATGCTGGCTTTTGCCGCAAAAAGAGCAGTAGAGCAGCTTATCACCCTCACCCTTGCGTTTTTCTGTCATTCAGCAACCTCGTTTTATCAATAGAGGATGGATCGGCCTGTTGAGTTTACAACAGACCGGGACACCCTGCTCAGCTACGCTGGCTCAGGACACCGTCTACCAGACCATAGGCCACGGCCTGCTCGGCGGACATGAAGTTGTCACGATCGGTGTCACGCTCGATGGTAGCCATGTCCTGACCGGTATGGAACGCCAGACGCTCGTTCAGGGTATTTTTGATCTTCAGGATCTCCTGGGCGTGGATCTGGATATCAGATGCCTGACCCTGGAAGCCACCCAGCGGCTGGTGGATCATCACGCGAGCGTTCGGCAGGCAGAAACGCTTGCCCTTGGCGCCACCGGCCAGCAGGAAGGCGCCCATGGAGCAGGCCTGACCCATGCAGACGGTGCTGACATCCGGCTTGATGAACTGCATGGTGTCATAGATAGACATGCCCGCAGTCACCGAACCACCCGGTGAGTTGATGTAGATATAGATGTCCTTGTCCGGATTCTCGGACTCGAGGAACAGCAGTTGGGCAACCACCAGATTGGCCATCTGATCTTCAACCTGACCGGTCAGGAAGATCACCCGCTCTTTCAGCAGACGGGAGTAAATATCGTAGGAACGTTCACCCTTGGCAGTCTGCTCTACCACCATCGGGATGAGTGCATTGCGTGGGGATTCGGTTACATCGTTATAGTTTTTATACATAAGGCATTGTCCCTAAAATAAAATGGCCCGAGTGGAGATCACACGAGCCATTATACTTAACAGTCTTGACCTTAAGTCAAATGTTCTTAGGCAGCGGCGCCAGACTTGTTGATCACGTCGTCAAAGGCAACTTCTTTTTCGGTCACTTGCGCTTTGGACAGGATCAGGTCGATGGCTTGATCTTCAACTGCCAGGTTACGAACGCCGTTCAGCATCTGCTCGTTCTTCTGGTAGTACTCGATCACTTCCTTCGGATCTTCGTAGGCAGTCGCCATAGACTCGATGATGCTGGTTACGCGGGCATCGTCAGCCTTGATCTCGTTGGTGCGGATCACGTCGCCCAGCAGCAGGCCAACGCGCACACGACGCTCGGCTTGAGCTTGGAACAGTTCAGCCGGCAGCTCGGGTGCGTTGCCGCCCTGGAAACCACCGAAACGCTGCAGTGCCTGTTGACGCAGGGTATCGATCTCTTGAGCAACAGCGGCCTTCGGCAGGTCGATCATGTTGGCTTCAACCAGACCGTTCAGAACCTGCTCTTTCACGCTGTTTTTCAGGGCTTGAGCCAGTTCGCGCTCCATGTTCTTGCGCACTTCGGCTTTCAGCTCTTCAACAGAACCGCTTTCGATACCGAAACGCTTGACGAACTCTTCGGTCAGCTCAGGCAGGATCTGCTCTTCAACCTTGATCAGCTTGGAAGCGAACTTGGCTTCTTTGCCTTTCAGGTTTTCAGCGTGGTAGTCAGCCGGGAAGGTCACTTCGATGGTGAACTCGTCGCCTGCTTTCTTGCCCATGATGGCGTCTTCGAAGCCCGGGATCATGCGGCCAGCGCCCAGCACCAGGTTGAAGCCTTCAGCTTTGCCGCCGTCGAACTCTTCACCGTCGATGGAACCGACGAAGTCCAGGGTCACACGCATGCCATTGGCAGCGGCAACATCGGCATCAGCCCAGGTAGCGTGCTGCTTGCGCAGGGTGTCGATCATGTTGGCCAGATCTTCATCCTTCACGGTCGCAACCGGCTTCTCGACCTTGATGGTCTCGAGACCCGCAACTTCGAACTCCGGGTACACTTCGAAGGTGGCGGTGAATTCGAAATCCTGACCTTCCTGGATCTCTTTCGGATCCATGGTCGGGGCACCGGCCGGGCTCAGTTTGTTTTCGATGATGGCTTTGATGAAGTTGCTCTGCATCATTTCATCAGCAACGCGGGCGTGAGCCATGGCGCCGAACATCTTCTTGATGATGGCAACCGGAGCCTTGCCAGGACGGAAACCGTCGATGCGACGAGTTTTGGCCAGGCCATTCAATTCTTTACGCACAGCGGCGTCTACGGTAGCGGCCGGTACAGTGATGGTAAGACGGCGTTCCAGACCCTGGGTTGTCTCTACAGAAACTTGCATTCTTCTACCTCGTTCAACTCAGCACTGTGTGCTGACCCTTATTGCCCCTGGGCAAAGCCCGGAGTCTTCCTGTTTATAAAGACAACAATATGTCTTTGTGATGAGAAAATATGACGCGGCATTATAGCGGCGCACTTTGGTCGAGTCGAGCCACACATCCCCCACATTGAGCGGCGTGAAAGCACAATTCGTGCAAAACTGCCCTTTATATGGGGAGAGAGGCACCCGACTTCAACCATCCGGTGACGATAATTTTGCGTTTGTTCACCTTTTTTCAGCCGAATGTCGATTTATTACCCATTTTTCGCCGCAAAACGGGCCTCTGTCGCGGGCGGCGACTTAATTTGTCCAGCCAAATGGCGATTGACCCAATCAACCATTGCGTCCCCTGCCCTCCCTCGTTATGGTGGCAGCCAAATTGATGTATCTGGAGTCACTCACATGGCCTTTTTCCGCTTCTTGTTCAATCTGCTCTGGTTTGTACTGGGAGGTATCTTTATGGGCCTGGCCTGGTGGCTGGCCGGTCTTATCTGCTTTATCTCGCTGGTCGGCATCCCCTGGGGACGCGCCTGCTTCGTGATCGGCACCTTTACCTTCTTCCCGTTTGGCAAGCAGGCGGTCAATCGCAAGACCATGACCGGCCAGAGCGATATCGGCACCGGCACCCTGGGGCTGATTGGCAACATCCTCTGGTTCGTGCTGATCGGCATCTGGCTGGCCATCGGCCACATCGCTTCCGCGCTGGCCTGCTTCGTGACCATTATCGGTATCCCGTTCGGTATTCAGCACCTCAAGCTGGCACTGATCAGCCTGGCCCCCATCGGCCAGATGATTGTGACCAACCACGAGGCGGAATCGGGTCGCTATATCCGCTAACTGCAGGAAATGCGCGGGCAGACGCTGCCTTGCAACGAAAAAAAGGGCAGACTGGGGTCTGCCCTTTTCTATTCTCTTTTGTTGAGGCCATCATGTTACCCAGCCACTTTTTCGCCAATCTCGCCCGCATGAAGCTCATCTACCGCTGGCCCCTGATGCGCAACATCCAGCCCGAAAATATCGCCGAGCACAGCCTGCAGGTCGCTATGGTGGCCCATGCCCTCGGCATCATCAAAAACCGGCTGTTTGGCGGCAGCGTGCATGCCGACCGCGCCGCCGTGATGGCGCTCTATCACGACAGTAGCGAGGTGCTGACCGGCGATCTGCCCACCCCGGTAAAATACTTCAACCCCGAAATTGCCCGCGAGTACAAAAAGATAGAGCTGGCCGCCGAGCAGCGTCTGCTGGCCATGCTGCCACCTGAGCTGGTCGAGGACTTTCGCCCGCTGCTCGATTCGGCAGCCCTGGATGGCGAGCTGGCTCGACTGGTGAAAGATGCCGACACCCTCTGCGCCTATACCAAGTGTCTGGAGGAGATCAACGCGGGCAACCGGGAGTTTGAACCGGCTCGCAAGCGCCTCGAGGCCATGCTGGAAGCGCGGATGAGCGAGGAGATGCGCTACTTTATCGACACTTTTGTGGCCAGCTTCTCCCTGCCACTCGATGAGCTGAACGCCCACTAAGCCAGTCCACATGACCTGAAAACAGCAGGGCCCGCCGGTTTGCACTGGCGGGCCCTTCGTTCTTTATCATCGGATCAGATGCCGCGCATCAGTGACCCAGCTCGCGGGACGGCACCAGACCGCTCGCCCGCCAGGCGGGATAGAGGGTCGCCAGCAGGCTCATCAGAATGGCGGCGCCCGTCACGATGAGCAGATCCTGCATATGCAACTCGGTCGGCAAGAAGTCGATGAAGTAGATATCCGGATTGAGGAAGCGGTGGCCGATGAGCTTTTCAATAACGCCCAGGATCTGGGTCAGCTTGCTGGAGAGCAGCCCACCCAGCAGGGCGCCAAGCAGGGCACCGGCCACGCCGTTGACCATCCCCTGAATGACGAAGGTAAGCCGGATCTGGCCGGGGCTCGCTCCCATGGTCTTCAGGATGGCGATCTCGCTGCGCTTTTCGTTCACCGCCATCACCAGGGTGGAGACGATGTTGAAACAGGCGACGGCCACCACCATCAGCATCACCACATACATGACGGTACGCACCATCTGGATGTCCTGATAGAGGTAACCCTGGCTGTTCATCCAGCTGTGGATATAGACGTGATGGGGGAACTGCTGCGCGGCAGCCACCGTGATGGATTGCGCCTTGAGCACATCGCTCACCCGCAGGCTGAAGCCCTCCACATCGCTGCCCATACCGGTGATGGTCTGGGCATCGGCCAGATGCATAAAGCCGAGCAGACCGTCGAGCTGACCGCCAATTTCCAGCAGTCCCACCACGGTCAGGGCTTCGCGCCGGGGATTCTTGATCCCGGCCTGATCGCCCCCTTGCGGCAGCAGCAGGGCGACCGAGTCCCCCACCTTGACCCCGAGCTTGTCGGCGATGGTCTTACCGAGGATCACCCCATGCTCGCCCGGTTGCAGCTCACGCAGGCCGCGGCCCGTCATGTATTTGCCCGCATCCGACAGATTGGCTTCCAGCTCCGGCAGCACGGCACGCAGCTGCACCCCCTTGAGGGCGGAGCCGTGCTCCAGCAGGCCATTGAGGCGAATGACCGGCGCGGCCGCCTCGACACCCGGCTGGGCCAGCAGGTAGTCGCGCAGACGGGGCCAATCCGGCAGCGGCCGCTCGACGGCGTCCAGCTCACCTTGCGGCACCACGGAGAGCACCCGATCTTTGAGCTCCCGCTCGAAGCCGTTCATGGCGGAGAGGCCCAGGATCAGCGCCATCACCCCGAGGGCGATACCGATCAGGGAAGAGGCAGAGATAAAGGCGATAAACCCGTTGCGACGGCGGGAGCGGCTGTAACGCAGGCCCAGAAAAAGGGGCAGCGGTTTGAACATCAGGCAACCTCCGCCATCACACCGCTCACCAAGGTCACCCGGCGATGGAGCTTGGCCGCCAGGCTCAGATCGTGGGTCACCACCACAAAGGCGGTGCCCAGTTCACGATTCAGTTCACACAGCAGTTCGTAGACAGCTGTGGCACTGGCGTGATCCAGATTGCCGGTGGGTTCGTCCGCCAATACCAGACTCGGTTCGTTGACCAGCGCCCGGGCGATCGCCACCCGCTGGCGTTCGCCACCGGAGAGCTCGGAGGGACGGTGGTTCAAGCGATGGGAGAGCCCTACCCGACCCAACATTCTGGTCGCCTTCTCGGTGGCAACCGCCACCGATTCACCGGCGATCAGCAGCGGCATGGCCGTATTTTCCAGCGCACTGAACTCGGAGAGCAGGTGATGGAACTGGTAGACAAAGCCCAGCTCGCGGTTGCGAAAACGGGCCTGGGTACGGCTGTCCCAATGGTGGATATCCTCCCCCTTGAACAGCACGGCGCCGCTGGAGGGGTTGTCCAGCGCCCCCATCAGATGCAGCAGAGTGGTCTTGCCGGAGCCCGAGCTCCCCACGACCGCCAGCATTTCACCGGGCGCGACACAGAGATCGATCCCCTTGAGCACCTGAGTCTCCAGCTCCCCCTCTTTATAGACATGATTGAGCGCCTGGCAGCGCAGCAGAGGTTCACGGGATACGGCTTCATTCATAACAGGGGCTCCACTTGCCTCGGTAACAACGCTGGCACCCGCAACAACGGGGGCACCAGTCACAACAGAAGATGCATTATTCACGGCATTACTCATAACGCAGCGCCTCAGCCGGTTTCACCCGCGCAGCGCGGGCCGCCGGATAGAGGGTGGCACTGAAGCTCAGCAGCACGGCGCCCAGCAAAATGGTGATGACCTGAGCCGGCTCGACGATGACCGGCAGACCACTGCCACCCGCCGCCATATAGAGGTTGAGCCCCACCGCATTGAGCAGGGGGTTGAGACCCAGGCTGAGCGCAAGGCCCGCCAGTCCGCCAAACAGGGCACCAATCACCCCGCTGGAGGCGCCGAGCACCATGAAGATTTTGACGATCCCCGACTCACTCATGCCCATGGTGCGCAGGATGGCCACTTCGCCCTCCTTGTCCGTCACCACCATCACCAGCGCAGAGAGGATGTTGAAGGTGGCGACGGCGATGATCAGCACCAGCATCAGCCCCATCATCCGTTTCTCCATGGCGACTGCCTGGAACAGCTCGCCCCGCTCGCGGCGCCAATCCTGCCATAACAACCCGTCCGGCAACGGTGTTTTGATCACCTCGTCGGCCGCAAAGGGATCATCGAGCCAGAGGCGAATGCCACCGACGGTTTCTGTCGGCAGGCGCAGCAGCCGCTGGGCATCACCCAGCGCGATCAACGCAATCTGGTTATCCACATCGGCGCCGACCCCGAAGATACCGGAGACGGTAAAGAGGCGCTGGGCCGGTACCCGGCCAAACGGGGTGAAGCGGGTCCCTTCGGTCAGGAGCAGACGAACCTGATCGCCGATGGAGACATTGAGGCGGCGTGCCACCCCCTGCCCCAGCACGATGCGGTAGTGACCGGCCTGCAAGGTATCGAGCCGTCCCCCCAGCATCTGGGAGTGCAGGATGTCATCCTTGGGCCAGTGCGCAGGGTCGATCCCCTGCACGCTCACCCCGGTCAGCTGGCCGGGGCTTTGCAGCATCCCTTCGCTGTCGAGCATGGGGGCCGAGGCGACCACATGGGGGAGTTTGGCCAGATCCGGCAAGCCTTGCGGGTCTGCATCAATGCGGCCAGCCTGATTGGTCACCACCACATGGGGGATCACCCCGAGGATGCGCCCTTTGAGCTGCCCTTCGAAACCGTTCATCACCGAAATGACCACCATCAGGGCGGCAACCCCGATGGCGATGCCAAAGGTAGAGAACAGGGAGATAAATGAGACGAAGCGATTGCTGCGCTTCGAGCCTGCATAACGCAGGCCGATGGCCAGCGAAAGGGGCTGAAAAAGTCCGGTCTTCAAGGATATGTACGTTGCCAACAAAATAAGATACCGGATAATAAAGGGAAACCGTCCATGACAACAAGGGATAGCCTCCATGCAGGAACAGTTCTTCAGCGTCACTCATGCCACGCCGGTCAATGTGATCCCCATGCCGGCCGACTTCCACCTCCCCTCACTGGCGGAGCTGGACGCTGAGCTGCCGGAGCCCTTTCGGATCTCCTCGGCCATTACCTCCATCGATCTGGTGACCACTCGCCTGCTGCGCAACCAGAACGAGTCGATGCACGATCTGATCGAGATCGTCAATCAGCAGTCCCGCAAGATCGACATGATCATGGGCTATGTGCTCTCCGTGCAGGACCATCCGGAGCAGCGCTTCCACACCCTGCGTTTCAGTGCCGGCCAGCTCACCTATCTGCACCCCTATCATGGTCACGGCGATGCGCCGCACCTGCACCAGATAGTGCGCCTCAAGATCTTCCTGCGGGAAGAGGCGGCCGCCATCTACTGCTATGGCCAGGTCAAGCAGCTCGACGGCAGTGAACATGGCACCCATGTGCTGCTCGACTATGTGCGGATCCGCGAAGATGACCGTGAACTGCTGGTACGTGCCAGCCTCCACGTGCAATCCAAACAGCTCAAGCTGCGCGCCCAAGAGCGTCAGCGCTAACCAGAGCGAACGTCAGCGATAGATAACGTCAACGTTAAAAGAATCGAACCATGCCAATGAAACTCCCCGCCTTGCCCGCCAAAGCGGGCCAAAAGATCACGCTCGGCCAGCTGGTCGGCAGCAGCCTCTCGCTGATTGCAGCCCGTCTCACCAGCGAAGCCAGGGGCCCGGTACTGCTTATCACCGCCGATACCCCGAGCGCCCTGCGCCTTGAGCAGGAGCTGCAGTATCTGCTGGCAGACAAGCAGCTGGCCGATCAGTCCGCGCCAGTATTGCTGTTCCCGGATTGGGAGACCCTGCCCTACGACACCTTCTCCCCTCATCAGGACATCATCTCCCAGCGGCTCGAGACCCTCTACAAACTGCCGCAGATGAGCAAGGGGGTGTTGATCGTCCCCATCTCCACCCTGATGTTGCGCTGCGCCCCCCGGGTCTATCTCGACAAATACAGCCTGATGGTGAAGGCCGGTCAGCGCCTCAATCTGCAACAGCTGCGCGGGCGGCTGGCCGAAGCGGGTTACGTTGCGGTGGATCAGGTGCTGGAGCATGGCGAGTTTGCCGCCCGCGGCTCCCTGCTCGATCTCTTCCCGATGGGCAGCAACAGCCCCTATCGCATCGACTTCTTCGATGACGAAGTGGACTCTATCCGCCCGTTCGATCCCGAGACCCAGCGCTCCAGCGAACCGGTCAAGACGGTCAGCCTGCTGCCTGCCCGGGAGTTCCCCACCGATGAGGCGGCCATCGAGCTGTTTCGCGGCCAGTTCCGCGAACAATTCGAACTGTCGCGGGCCGAGGGCTCCGTCTATCAGGAGGTGAGCAAGGGGCGCTGGCCCGCTGGCATCGAATATTATCTGCCGCTCTTCTTCAACCAGACCGCCAGCCTGTTTGACTATCTGCCGGCAGATACTCTGCTGCTCACCGTGGGGGATATCTACCCCGCCGCCCAGCGCTTCTGGAACGACATCGGCCAACGTTATGAAGACCGACGTTGGGACAATACCCGCCCCCTGCTGCCACCGGCGCAGCTCTATTTGCCGGTAGAGCAGCTCTTTGCCGCCCTTGGCAAATATGGTGCCGTACGGCTGCAAGAGGCCGCCACCGCGGGCGATGCCGGTCAGCACGATCTGCCCATCTCGGCGCTGCCCGATCTGCAACTCGATCACAGCAAGGAGCAACCCCTGCTGGCGCTCGACCAGTTCCTGCAAGGCTTTGCCGGGCGCACCCTGTTTGCGGTGGAATCCGAAGGGCGGCGGGAGGTGCTGGGCGATCTGCTGGCGCGTATCTCGCTGCAACCCAAAGAGTTCCCCTCCCTCGATGCCTTTATGGCGAGCCAGGATCGTCACGGCCTGCTGGTCGCACCGCTTGAGCGTGGCTTCCTGTGGCAGGAGGCTGATCAGGATCCATTGGCACTGATCACCGAGACCGAGCTGCTGGGCGGCAAGGTGCGCAGCAAGCGGGCGCGAGAGAAGAGCAAAAACTTAAGCTCCGATGCGGTGATCCGCAACCTCGGCGAGCTGACCCAGGGCCAGCCGGTGGTGCATCTGGATCACGGGGTTGGCCGCTATCTGGGGCTGGAGACCATCGACGCCGGTGGCCTGCCCACCGAGTTCCTCACCCTCGAATATGCCGGCGGCGACAAGCTGTTCGTGCCGGTCACCAGCTTGCACCTTATCAGCCGTTATACCGGATCGGATAACCCGCCCAGCCACAAGCTCGGCGGCGAGGCTTGGGTCAAGGCGCGGCGCAAGGCGGCGGAAAAAGTGCGCGACGTGGCGGCCGAGCTGCTGGATGTCTACGCCATACGTGCCGCCCGCGCTGGCTTTGCCTTCAAGCACGACAAAGAGGCCTATCGCCAGTTTGCCGCCAGCTTCCCGTTCGAGGAGACCGACGATCAGCTCAACGCCATCAATGCAGTGCTGGGGGACATGTGTCAGGCCAAGAGCATGGATCGGCTGGTGTGCGGCGACGTGGGCTTCGGCAAGACCGAAGTGGCGATGCGGGCGGCGTTTGTGGCCGTCCATGGCGGCAAGCAGGTCGCCGTGCTGGTGCCCACCACCCTGCTGGCGCAACAGCACTACGACAACTTCCGCGACCGCTTCGCCAACTGGCCGGTGCGGGTTGAGGTACTGAGTCGCTTCCGTTCCGCCAAAGAGCAAAATGCCGTGATGAAGGAGCTAGCCGAGGGCAAGGTCGACATCATCATCGGCACCCACAAGCTGCTCGGCTCCGAGCTCACCTTCAAGGACTTGGGGCTGCTCATCGTCGATGAGGAGCACAGATTCGGGGTGCGCCAGAAGGAGAAGATCAAGGCACTGCGGGCCGATGTGGATATCCTCACCCTCACCGCCACCCCCATTCCGCGCACCCTCAACATGGCGATGTCCGGCATGCGGGATCTCTCCATCATCGCCACCCCGCCCGCCAAGCGACTCGCCATCAAGACCTTCGTGCGCCAGCACGAACCGGCGGTGGTGCGCGAGGCGGTGCTGCGGGAACTCAAACGCGGTGGTCAGGTCTATTACCTGCACAACGACGTGGAGAGCATCGAAAAATGCGCCGCCGACCTGGCGGAGCTGGTACCCGAGGCACGCATCGGTATCGCCCACGGCCAGATGCGCGAGCGCGATCTTGAGCGGATCATGTCGGACTTCTACCACCAGCGCTTCAACCTGCTGGTCTGCACCACCATCATCGAGACCGGTATCGACGTGCCGAGCGCCAACACCATCATCATGGATCGGGCTGATCATCTCGGTCTGGCCCAGTTGCACCAGCTGCGGGGCCGGGTTGGCCGCTCTCACCATCAGGCCTATGCCTACCTGCTCACCCCCCATCCCAAGCTGATGACCAAGGATGCGGCGAAGCGGCTGGAGGCGATCGCCTCGCTCGAAGATCTCGGCGCCGGTTTTGCGCTGGCGACCCACGATCTGGAGATCCGTGGCGCAGGCGAGCTGCTCGGCGACGATCAGAGCGGCCAGATCGAATCGGTCGGCTTCACCCTCTACATGGAGATGCTGGAGCAGGCGGTCGAGGCGCTGAAAAATGGCAAGGAGCCCTCGCTGGAGCAGCTGATGAGCCAGCACACCGAGGTGGAGCTGCGCCTGCCTGCGCTGCTGCCGGACGACTATATTCCGGACGTCAACATGCGCCTCTCCATGTACAAGCGGATCGCCAGTGCGGCGGACGAGCAGGAGCTGCGCGAGCTGAAAGTGGAGCTGATCGACCGCTTTGGCCTGCTGCCGGAGGCGACCAAAACCCTGCTGGAGCTGGCAGCCTTCCGCCAGCGTGCCACCGCCCTTGGCATTCGCCGGGTGGAGATGAGCGAGCGCGGCGGCTATCTCGACTTCACCCAGGAGACCAAGGTCAATCCGGCCTATCTGGTCAAGCTGCTCTCCAGCCAGCCACGGGTCTACAAGATGGACGGGCCGACCCGGCTGCGTTTCCAGATGCCAACCCAGGATCGCGCCATGCGCCTGAAACTGGTCGATGGCTTGCTGACGGATCTGGCCAACAACAGCCTGTAGGCGGAAAGCGAAACAAAACGGGAGCCACAGTGGCTCCCGTTTTGTTTATGTTGGCTGGTGACGAACGTCTCCCTTCTCCCCTTGTGGGAGAAGGGCCGGGGATGAGGGGGGCAGTGAAAACCATTCCCCTCACCCTGCCCTCTCCCAGAGGGAGAGGGAATCGCACCGGTAAACGTTGGGCTTCGCTGCGCTCAGCACCAACCTACACCTCTGACGATCAACCCTGATTAGCCGGATCCTCGTGGGCGGAGAACTCGCGCATAAAGGCCTCGGCCCGCTCCACCATCTTGGTCGAGCCCACGAAGTAAGGGGTACGCTGGTGCAACGCAGTGGGCTGGATATCCATGATCCGGCCAAAGCCGTCGGAGGCCTTGCCACCGGCCTGCTCCACCAGAAACGCCATCGGGTTGCACTCATAGAGCAGGCGCAGCTTGCCGTTCGGTGAGTTGGTGCCGGACGGATAGATGTAGATGCCGCCCTTGAGCAGGTTACGGTGGAAATCGGAGACCAGCGAGCCGATATAGCGGGAGGTGTAGGGTCTGTGGGTCGCCTCGTCGCGCTCCTGACAATATTTCAGGTACTTCTTCACCCCGTCCGGGAACTTGATGTAGTTACCCTCGTTGATGGAGTAAATCTTGCCCTCTTCCGGAATACGGATGTTCTCGTGGGAGAGGCAGAAGCAACCGATGGAAGGGTCGTAGGTAAAGCCATTGACGCCAAAGCCGGTGGTGTAGACCAACATGGTGGAGGAGCCGTAAACCACATAACCGGCGGCGACCTGACGGTTGCCCGGTTGCAGGAAGTCCTCCAGCGTCACCGGCGAACCCTGCGGGCTCAAACGGCGGTAGATGGAGAAGATGGTCCCGACCGAGACGTTGACGTCGATATTGGAGGAGCCATCGAGCGGGTCGATCAGCACCACATACTTGGAGTTTTTGGAGAGCGGCGAGTCAAAGGCCACGAAGTCCTCTTCCTCTTCCGAGGCCATGCCGCACACCTCGCCGCGCGCTTCCAGTGCCGCCTTGAAGCGTTCGTTGGCGTAGACATCCAGCTTCTGCTGCACCTCGCCCTGTACGTTTTCTGCGCCCATGGAACCGATGATATCCGCCAGTCCCGCCTTGTTGATCTCCCGGTTCACCACCTTGGCAGCAAGGCGGATCGAGCTGAGCAACGAGGTCAGCTCGCCAGTCGCGGTAGGATAATCCGCCTGCTTTTTGACGATGAACTCACCCATGGTGATCATGTTTCGCATTTTTGTTCCTTTAGATCGCATCCGTTGGCGTTGAAAACGTTTGCAGGCATCGGCAAAAAAAATGCCGATCTCCGGCGGCCTTGATTTGTAACCTAATGTAACGTCTGTTTTTTGTTTTTGCAGCGAATTAAGCAGCCTAATAATTAGGCTATTTCAGCTGATTTTATGGTAACTGGCGCCTTTTATACGGTTTCATTCGATAACTTTTGGCCCCTTAATTCGTGGTAATAACCTGCTGCAAGCCACGATCTGACTGGCCTTGCGCCAATAAAAATGGAGTCTGATGGGCCTGCTCATCCTTCAGCCATTGCCTCTTGAGATCCGATCGCCAATCCAGCACACTGATTTCGCTTTGGAAGCAAATAAAACTCAAGGATTATCAATGAACAAGACTCTCATTGCCGGCATGGTAGCCGGACTGTTTGCCCTTCCCGCCTGGGCTGCCCAGGTGCCTGCCGGTACCAAGCTGCTGCCGGATGCCCAACAAATCTACGTGACCAATATCGGCACCGAACCCACTACCATCGACCCCCAGCTGGTGGAAGAGAGTGCCGGCAGCGAGATCGTCAACGATCTGTTTGAAGGGCTCTACGTACTGGATAGCAAAGGCAAGACCCAGCCCGCAGGCGCTGTCAGCTACGAGGTCGACAAGACTGGGACCATCTACACCTTCAAGCTGAGACCCGAGGCCAAATGGTCTAACGGTGAACCGGTAACCGCCGCCGATTATGTCTACGGCTGGCAACGGGCAGCCGATCCCAAGACCGCCTCCAACTACGCCTGGTTTATCGAGTTAACCGGTGTGGTCAATGCTGGCGAGGTGATCCAGGGCAAGAAGAGCCCGTCAGAGCTGGGGATCAAAGCGCTGGATGACTACACCCTGCAGGTGACCCTGAAAAATCCGGTCCCCTTCTTCCTGAAGATGCTGGCCCACTACACCACGTTCCCGACCCCCAAGGCCACCATTGAAAAATTCGGCAAGGAGTGGGTCAAACCGGGCAACATCGTCTCCAACGGCGCGTTCGTGCTCAAGGAGTGGACCCCCAACGAGCGGCTGAGTGCCGAGCGCAATACTCACTACTGGGACAACCAGCACACCGTCCTGAACAAGGTGGTCTATCTGGAGATCGTCTCCGAAACCGCCGCTTACAACCGCTACCGCACCGGCGAGCTGCACTACACCACCTACCCGCTGGAGCAGTACAAGCACATCAAGAGCCAGAGCCCGCAAGATCTGGTCAGCGCCCCCATGCTCGCCACCTATTACTATGTGTTCAATGTGAACCGCAAACCGTTCGATGATCCGAAAGTGCGCAAGGCGCTCTCGCTGGCCCTCGACCGGGAGACCATCACCGACAAGATCCTGGGACAAGGGCAACTGCCCGCCTTCAGCCTGACCCCACCGAGTGTCGATGGTTTTGACCTGAAAAAACCGACCAGTCAGCAGCAGAGCAAAGAGGAGCGGATCAAGCAGGCCAAAGCGCTGTTGGCCGAAGCGGGCTATGGCCCGGACAAACCGCTCAGCGTGGATATCCTCTACAACACCAACGAGAGCCATAAAAAGATCGCGCTGGCTGTCTCCTCCATGTGGAAACACAACCTGGGGGTCACCGCCACCCTCAACAACATGGAGTGGAAAACCATGGTCTCGGCACTCAACGAGGGGGATTTCGGGGTGAGTCGCTACTCCTGGAACGGGGACTATAACGATGCCTCCACCTTCCTCGATATCCTGACCTCCAGCAGCAGCGCCAACAGCGGCAAGTGGTTCAACAAGGAGTACGATGCCCTGCTGGCCAAGGCCCACGACTCGCAGGATGCTGCCGAGCGCAATCAGCTCTACCAGCAGGCAGAAGCATTGATCGAGGCTGACGCCCCTATCGCGCCGCTCTACTTCTACGTCAAATCGCGACTGCTCAAACCGTTCGTCAAGGGTTATCCCTATGAGAGCCCGCAAGACATCGTCTATAGCCGGGACCTCTATCTGGTCGCCCAATAGACACTGACTACACAGACCAGCCAGATTTTGACGCCGCCATTGTTTTAGTTACAGCCGAAGGGGCTGGCTCAAGTCCAGACAATCTGAGTGAGACCACGGATATCTACAACAAGGAAACTCCAGAGCCACCTTCTGAACGACAAAACCCCCGATACAGCGTATCGGGGGTTTTGAGGTACAAAACACAAGCTAAAATGGGTAACCCGATTTCAGCCTCTAGATAAGGCTACATTGCACTTGATAGCTTGGCTCAACTGGCCCAAGTGATTATGTGATCAATCCACTCACCAGCCTGCTCCTCGTGAACCACTTTGCCACGCACGGATTGACCCGCCTGATGCATGGCGGAGCGACTGCCGGTCAGCAGCGGATGCCACTCTGGCAGAGTATCCCCGTCAGCCAGTAAACGATAGGCGCAGGTAGACGGGAGCCAATCATATTCGGCAATCTTGTCGTGAGTGATCTGCAGACAGTCAGGCTCTTTTTTGAAGCGATTAAGATAATCGGAACACTGGCAGGTCTTGGTATTGAGCAGGTTACAAGCCACATTGGTGAAAACCAGCTCATCTGTATCTTCATCAATGAGCTTGTTAAGGCAACATTTGCCGCAACCATCGCAGAGGGATTCCCACTCGGATTCAGTCATCTGCTGCAGACTCTTGGTCTGCCAAAAGGAGGATTGCATCATACCGCTCACTTAATATACCTGATGAAACGCGTGGTTATACCTATTGTTATCCCGAATTTCAAGGTTGGCATTGTCCACGGAGTTCTTTAGCAATAAAACCAGACATAAAAAAACCGGCGCCTTGGCGCCGGTTTTTGCTCACTGCGTCTCGATTACAGAGAAGCGGTGAAGGTACGGGTGATGACGTCTTGCTGTTGCTCTTTGGTCAAAGAGTTGAAGCGAACGGCATAACCGGATACGCGGATGGTCAACTGCGGATATTTCTCCGGGTTTTCCATGGCGTCCAGCAGCATTTCACGGTTCATCACGTTCACGTTCAGGTGCTGACCACCTTCCAGGTTGGACTCGTGATGGAAGTAACCGTCCATCAGGCCAGCCAGGTTGGCTTTCTGGGCTTCCATATCTTTACCCAGCGCGTTCGGCACGATGGAGAAGGTATAGGAGATACCATCTTTAGCGTAAGCGAACGGCAGCTTGGCGACGGAAGTCAGGGAAGCAACTGCCCCCTTCTGGTCACGACCGTGCATCGGGTTGGCACCCGGGCCGAACGGAGCACCTGAACGGCGGCCATCCGGAGTGTTACCGGTCTTCTTGCCATATACCACGTTAGAGGTGATGGTCAGAACAGACTGGGTAGCAACAGCACCACGGTAGGTGTTCAGCTTCTGAATTTTCTTCATGAAGCGCTCAACCAGGTCACAGGCGATGTCATCGACGCGAGCGTCGTTGTTACCGAACTGCGGGTATTCACCGTCGATTTCGAAGTCGATGGCAACGCCATCTTCGTCACGAACCGGCTTGACCTTGGCGTACTTGATAGCAGACAGGGAGTCAGCGGCTACGGACAGACCCGCGATACCACACGCCATGGTGCGATATACGTCACGGTCGTGCAGCGCCATCAGAGAGGCTTCGTAGCTGTACTTGTCGTGCATGTAGTGGATGATGTTCAGCGCAGCAACGTACTGCTTGGCCAGCCAATCCATGAAGCTATCCAGACGAGACATGACATCGTCATAGTCCAGGAACTCGGAGGTCACCTTGTCAGTTTTAGGACCGACCTGGATCTTGAGCTTCTCGTCGATACCGCCGTTGATTGCATACAGCATGGTCTTGGCCAGGTTGGCACGAGCACCGAAGAACTGCATCTGCTTACCAATCACCATCGGGGACACACAGCAAGCGATGGCGTAGTCATCGTTGTTGAAGTCCGGACGCATCAGGTCATCGTTCTCGTACTGAACAGAAGAGGTCTCGATGGATACCTTGGCGCAGTACTTCTTGAAACCGACCGGCAGCTTCTCGGACCACAGGATGGTCAGGTTCGGCTCAGGGGACGGGCCCATGGTGTACAGGGTGTTCAGCATACGGAAGCTGTTCTTGGTGACCAGGGTACGGCCATCAACGCCCATACCGGCCAGGGTCTCGGTCGCCCACATCGGGTCGCCGGAGAACAGTGAATCGTATTCCGGGGTACGCAGGAAGCGAACCATACGCAGCTTCATGACCATGTGGTCCATCAGCTCCTGGGCTTCTTGCTCGGTGATCAGGCCTTTCTTCAGGTCACGCTCGATGTACACGTCCAGGAAGCTGGAGGTACGACCAAAGGACATGGCGGCACCGTTCTGGGACTTGACTGCCGCCAGGTAGGCGAAGTAGGTCCACTGTACGGCTTCTTTGGCGTTCTTGGCCGGTACGGAGATATCGCAACCGTACTTGGCAGCCATCACCTTCATCTGTGCCAGGGCACGGTGCTGCTCGGAGATCTCTTCGCGCAGACGGATGGTGGCTTCCAGGTTGACGCCGTTTTCCAGGTCAGCTTGCAGGGACTTGAACTGGGCCAGTTTGTCGGCCATCAGGAAGTCGATACCGTACAGAGCGACACGACGGTAGTCACCGATGATACGGCCACGGCCGTAGGCATCCGGCAGACCGGTGATAACACCAGACTTGCGGCAGTTCAGGATGTCTTTGGTGTAAACGTCAAACACGCCCTGGTTGTGAGTCTTGCGGTACTCGGTGAAGATCTTCTCGACCATCGGGTCCAGTTGACGACCGTACACTTCGCAAGAAGTTTTAACCATCTTGATACCGCCGTTGGCGATGATGGCGCGCTTCAGCGGCTTGTCAGTCTGCAGACCAACGATCTGCTCCAGGCTCTGATCGATATAACCGGCATCGTGTGCGGTAATGGTGGAGGGCAGGTCAGTATCAAAATCGACCGGCGCATGAGTGCGGTTCTCGATCTTGATGCCTTCCATGACCTTGTCCCACAGCTTGGTGGTTGCTTCGGTCGCGCCAGCCAGGAAGGACTCGTCACCTTCATACGGGGTGTAGTTCTTCTGGATGAAGTCACGGGTGTTGACAGAGGTCTGCCATTCACCGGCCGCGAAGCCTTCCCATGCTTTTTGGAACTGTTCGTTAAGTTCTGCCATTTTTCATTACCTCACACGGTATTGATGTAGTATCCCGAAATCATCCTTAATGATGACGACGGAAGATAAACCAGTAAGTCAGACCAACCATCACGCCACCACCGATGATATTGCCGATGGTAACAGGGATGAGGTTGTGTAGGACGAAGTTGGATACGGTCAGGTCAGCAAAGGTTGCCGGATCCTGGCCGATGGCCTGCCAAAATTCCGGACTAGCCACGCTGTGGATAGCGATACCAACCGGAATCATAAACATGTTTGCGATGCTGTGCTCGAAACCTGCTGCAACGAACATGGCAACCGGCAGCAGCATGACGACTACCTTGTCAGTCGCGCTGCGGGCACCGAAGGCCATCCAGGCAGCAAGACACACCATCAGGTTACAGAGGATACCCAGCGCCACCGCTTCGAAGAAGGTGTGGTGAATTTTGTGTTGGGCCACTTTCAGGGCATTGAGGCCCCACTGACCATCCGCCGCGGTGTATTCCGCCGACATGATGATGAGGCCAACCATCAGCAGACCACCGATCAGGTTACCGAAGTAAACCAGCCCCCAGTTCTTGAGCAGTTGCGCCCAGCTGATGCGATTGGCGGCCTTGGCCACCAGCGTCAGGGTGGTGGAGGTGAACAGCTCGGCACCGAGCAGCACACACAGAATAAGACCGAGGGAGAAACAGAGACCACCAACCAGCTTGGCCATGCCCCAGGACATAGAGCCGGAACCGGTCGTGACTGTGATGTAGAAGATAAACGCGATGGCGATGAACGCGCCTGCGGTGATGGCCAATGGAATGACCTTGTATGCCGGCTTGGTGGCCTTGGCATAGGTGATGTCTTCAGCCAGTGCAGCGATGGCTTCGGGCTTGAGACAATCGAATGGGGATTCAGCTTTCAATTATTTTCTACCTGAATGTTTTGCCTGTTGAAATCATAACAAAGGCCCAAATGGCCAAAATTGACATTGATCAAGTTTATCAGACTGCGAATGTAATTTTACTACAAATATTTTAGTGCAACGGCTGCGCCAGTTTACACCAGGTTTCAGCTGAAACAGAAATGCCACGTTTTTAATACAATGATTTTAAAGAATTTATTGGCATGCACGTAAAGCAGGTATTGGCAAGATATCTTTGCAGTCCGGTTGCACATCCCCTGCCCTGTCATCAACCCCATTAGGGGTATTTTTTGTTTTTTATTTCATCTTTGAATAACAAACCCGTGCCTTGCCGCACGATAAACAGAAGGGGCCACACGGCCCCTTCCTTTACAGCAACGATCACGCCCAGTGATGGGCTCGCTTGGCTTTTTGCAGCTTCTCGTAGGCAGCCAGCAGCTTCTGGTGCAGCGGGAACTGGGAGAGCGACAAGTCGGCCGCCTCCAGCCCGTGGAAGCGCGCTTCGCCACTGGCGTTGGCCCATGCCTGGACCAGGGTATCTTCGCCATACATGCGGGTAAAGACGGCACGATACTGCTCCGGATCCCGCTCCTCGTCGAGGAACAACTCGACGCAGGCGCGCAGGGCGCGGTAGTAGCTGGCTCGCTCGGCAGTGAACACCGACTGGTTGAACTCCATGGTCCAGTCGATGAGATCCATCGCCGTCTCCAGCTCACCGGCGGCCAGCGCCAGCATGGCTTTCAGCTCGCCAACGCGCAGAGTGTGCAGTGCGGTGCCCTTAGCGGCGGCGATACCCAACAGCTCGCGGACACGAGTGCGCTCGTCGTGCCCCTCTTCATCCAGTTGATCAAACAACGCCATGTACTGTTCAGCATCCCACTCTAGTGATGGCAGCGCCAGGATCACTTCGCGCAGGTTGGCGCCCATGTTGTTGTTGGCCAGCAGCAGATCTTCGGCCGGATAGATGTCGGACATACCCGGCACCAGAATGCGGCAGGCGTAGACCCCCAGATGCTCGTAGTCGGCGATATAGACCGGCTGCTCCAGCTCGTGGAAGATGCCGATCAGGTGATCAAACTCCTCCTGCGAGGTGCCACGAAAATCCCAGTCGGCAAACTCGAAGTCCGCATCCTGCTTGAACAGATCCCAGCTGATAAGGCCGGAGGAGTCGATGAAGTGGGTCTCGAGGTTGTGGTGATCCGCCACCTGCTCGTTGTCGAATGATGGCGGCACGAACACATCGAGATCCTTGAGGCCACGGCCCTGCAGCAGCTCGGTGACGGTACGCTCGAAGGCCACTTCGAAGCGCGGATGGGCACCGAAGGAGGCAAAGCAGGTGCCGTTGCTCGGGTTGAGCAGCACCACGCAGATAACCGGATAGCGGCCACCCAGGGAGGCATCGAAGCTGTAAATGGGGAAGCCTTCGGCTTCCAGCGCGGCGATGGAGGCGGCAATCCCCGGATAACGGGCAATCACCTCGTCCGGGATCAGCGGCAGGCTCAGGGCCTCGGCGATGATCTTGTTCTTCACGTGGCGCTCGAACACTTCGGAGAGTGCCTGGGTGCGCGCTTCGGTGCGGGTGTTACCGGCACTCATGCCGTTGGAGACATAGAGGTTGCCGATGATGTTCATCGGGATATAGACCGTCTGGTGATCGGATTGGCGCTCGAACGGCAGCGCGACGATACCGCGTTCCTCGTTGTTTGACTGCAGATCCACCAGCATGTCGGCGGTCACTTCACCGTCCGGGTTGTAGAACTTGCGGGTGAAGCTGTCGAGCAGACCGGCCGGGAACTGATCACCCTCGATGGGGAACCACTTCTCGTTCGGGTAGTGAACGAAATCGCCATTGGCAACCTGCTCGCCCAGATAGAAGTCGGCGAAGAAGTAGTTGGTGGAGAGACGCTCGAAATATTCGCCGAGGGCGGAGGCGAGGGCCGCCTTCTTGCTGGCACCCTTGCCGTTGGTGAAGCAGAGGGCGCACTCCTTGTCCCGAATATGCACCGACCAGACGTTCGGCACGGGGTTGAGCCAGGAGGCCTCTTCGATATCAAAGCCCAGGGCTTGCAGCTTGGTCTGGAAGCGTTCGATGGAGTCTTCCAGCGCCGCGTCCTTGCCGGGAATAAACGTGTGGTCAGTCATCACAATATCCTGATTTTTATTGGCTCATGTTCGGCCGCAGATAATAGCAGGGGTCGGCGGCTTTGGCAGGACAAAAATCAGCAAACAGGGATGAGTCGCACGGTGAGAAACCGGCTTGTCCCCTCTCCCCCGCCACAAACAGAGCGGGCCCGGGGGTTACCCGGGCCCGCTGGTTACGCGACGCGAGAAACCGTCAGAGCTGCTTGCCCTGGCTGGCGATCACCTGGCTGTACCAGTGGAAGCTCGCTTTCTTGATCCGGCGAAGGGAGCCCCCCTGCTCGTCACGCTCCACATAGACGAAGCCGTAACGCTTCTGATAGCCATTGAGCCAGCTCAGGATGTCGGTGAACGACCAGGCGCAGTAGCCGAGCAGCTCGACGCCATCCTGCATCGCCTCCTGGCACGCCTTGACGTGGCTGCGCAGATAATCGATGCGGTACTCATCGTTCACCTTGTCGCCCGCCTCCAGCTTGTCGAACTCGCCGAGGCCGTTCTCGGTGATCATCAGCGGCAGACCATAGCGGGAAGAGAGGCGACGCAGGGCGATACGCATCCCGGTCGGATCGATGGCCCAGTCCCAGTTGCTAGTCTCAAGGTGCGGGTTGGGCGCCGTCTTGTAAAGACCCGGAATGCCGCTCGATGGCGTGGTGCCCTTCTTGCCGGTGGTGTTGATGCGCTGCAGGGTCTGACCACCCAAGGGGTTATCTGTGTAGGTCAGGGTGTAGTAGTAGTTGACGCCGATGTAGTCGGGCGTGCCCTCGCGCAACAACTCCAAATCGCCGGGCAGGATCTCCGGCGCCTCACCGTTTTCCCGCAAGTAAGCGAGCGCCGCCTGCGGATAGCGGCCAAAGCAGTAGGCATCCAGCCACCAGAGGTTGTTGAACTCCTCGGCATTCTCGTAAGCCAGCATATCTTTCGGGTCGCACGACGCCGGATAGGCAGGGGAGTAGGCAAAGCTCGGGCCAATCAAGCCATTTGGCACATGCTGGCGAAACGCCTTGATAGCACGGGCATTGGCCAGAAATGCGATATGGTTGGCGGCGAAGAAGCGCTTGCGGTCCTGCACTGCGGGCGGATGGGTGCCGAGCTGATAGGCGTTGGTCAGGTTGTAGTTCTGCTCGTTGAGCGACACCCAGTATTTCACCTTGCCCGCAAAGCGCTGATAGAGGGTCACGCAGTAGCGCTCGAAATCGGCGATGATCCGTCGATCTTCCCAGCCGCCGTATTCATCTTGCAGCGCTTGCGGCAGATCCCAGTGATAGAGGGTCAGCACCGGCTCGATCTTATGGGCCAGCAGGGTGTCTATCAGCTTCTCGTAGAAGGCCAGACCCGCCTCGTTCATCTCCCCCCGACCGGTGGGGTAGATGCGCGGCCAGCTCACCGAGAAACGGTAGGCCTTGAGCCCCATCTCGGCCATCAGCGCCACGTCCTCTTCCATGCGGTGGTAGTGATCTACCGCCACATCGCCGTTGCTCCCTTCAAAGGTCTTGCCCGGCAGCTTGGTGAAGAGATCCCACACCGAGGGCCCCTTGCCATCGGCATTCCAGCCCCCCTCCACCTGATAGGCAGCGGAGGCGGCGCCCCACAGAAAATCGCTCGGGAAGTCGTTGAACTTGTGGTGATGCATCTGGTGTTGCTCCTTCTGCGCTGATGGTGTCAGCCATCTCTGATAACTCGGCGCTCCTGTATGGGAGCGCCCGAAATGAATTGGCATCAGCATCCAACACTTCTAAAATTCCGTCCAATGACAAATATGACCACTCAACATTCCCGACAGGAATGAAAGGAGCCCTGATGGAGCTACGGGATCTGAAAGCCTTCGTCACTCTGGGGGAGGTATTGCACTTTGGCCAGGCGGCGGTGCGCCAGCATGTTACCCAGTCGGCCCTGAGCAAACAGATCAGGCGGCTGGAGGAGGAGCTGGGCGGCGAGCTGTTCGAGCGCAACGCCAGCACCACCCGCCTCACCGGACTGGGCAGGGCGCTGTATGAGGATGCCCGCGCCGTGGTCGTCCAGAGCGAGCAGCTCTCGCGCACCGCCCGCGACGTGCTGGCGGGCAATGTCGGCACCCTGCGCATCGGCTTTGGCGTGGCCACCAAGATCCTGGTGCCCGCCGCCATCGCCCGCTTTCGTGCCGAGCGACCGCAGGTGACCATCGAGCTCAACGATCTCTCCACCCACCACCAGCTACTGGCGCTCAGTGAAGGCAAGCTGGATCTCGGCTTTTGCCGCCTGCCCGCCCCCAAGGGGTGGCACGCCCTGCCGGTGGTCGAAGCCCACTTTGTCGCCGTGCTGCCCGCCAGCTACCGCGATGTGAGGGAATTGGCCGATCTGGTGGACAAGCCGCTGGCGATCCTGCGCCGGGACAAGGCGCCATCGTTTTACGATCACCTGATGAACTATCTGGCCCAGAGCGGGCTGCGTTTTCAGGGTATCCAGTACGTCAACGACTTCGCCGCCGGTGTTGCCACCGCAGCCGCCGAGATCGCCTGGACTCTGGTCCCCTCCTCCACCACCATAGAGCATCCGGATGTGCTCACCCTTCCTCTGAGAGATGGTGAAGCCTGCTGGACTATCGGGCTTATTCGTCCGCCCCACAGCAAGGGGCCCTTGATCGATGCCTTCTGGGCAACCATCGCCGATATGACGCCGAGATAGACACGCAGTGGAAAAACAGCAGATGGCAACAGCGCATCAACGATAGCGCGCTTCGATACGAGCCAACTCGCCACTTTGCCGCAACTGTTGCAGTACCCGGCTGAATTCATTCACCCGGGTATTAAAGCGGGAATGGTTGCCAATGCAGAGGTTGAACGGGGTCGAGGCGAGCCGCAGTGGCACCTCGACCACCAGCCCGGACAACCCCAGCTGGTTGAGTTTGAAGCGTGCCACCAGCGGATCGGTCACCATCAGATCGCCCCGACCCGCCGCCAGCATTTTGAAGACGTTATCGACGTTGATGGTGTGATGAACGGTGAAGCCGGCCAGATTCTCCTTGCCCCAGCCGTTGCCCAGATAGTCGAGAAAGGTGAACGTCTTGAGGTCGCCCAAGCCTCTGGCTTGCTGAAATTCCGCCATCCGGGGGTGACCAAGCTGAGTAAATATCGTCATGATCGTCGATGTGACTGGCTCAGCCACCATCAGGGTATAAGTGCGCCGCTCCAGTGTGGCGACAGTCACGAAGCCATCTGCCTGCGCCATCAGCACCATTTTTTGCGCCCGTTGCCACGGATAGCCTTCGTGGCGTATCCGCAGCCCCATCTGCGCCGCCACCCGATCCATCACGTCGATCATCAGCCCGCGCATCTTGCCCTGTTCGTCACGCCACGAATATGGGGCGAAGTCGTCAAAGTAGGCCATTTTCAACTCGCTAGCGGGCGCTGCCAGGGCACTCTGCCACATCAGCAATCCCCACAAGATTGCGCTCCCCAGACTGACTCTCATGGCCGCGACTCCATCCACCTCTGTCCACTCTGAGCCTAGTGCAAAGCAGGCTGCGGCAAGGTTCAGGATCCAGTGTAAAAAGTAGCCAGCAAAAAGAGAGGGGAAGCAGTGGCTTCCCCTCTCTCGTTAGCTTGTCAGCACACCACCTTATCGATGGCGGTCACAGCCTTCTGGTTACGCCAGCTCGGCGCGCAGCGCCTTGGTGGCATTGACCATCACCTTGAGCGCGGCCTCCGTCTCTTCCCAGCCGCGGGTCTTGAGGCCGCAATCCGGGTTGACCCACAGCCGCTCGGCCGGGATCTGTTTGGCCGCCTTGCGCAGCAACCCCTCAATCCAGCTCTGGCTCGGCACGTTCGGCGAGTGGATGTCGTAGACGCCCGGGCCGATTTCATTGGGGTAATTGAAGCGCTCGAACGCTTCGAGCAGCTGCATCTGACTACGGCTGGTCTCGATGGTGATCACGTCCGCATCCAGCGCCGCCACCGCCTCGATGATGAGGTTGAAGTCGCTGTAGCACATGTGGGTGTGGATCTGGGTGCTGTCCGCCACCGGGCTTGCGCTCAGACGGAAGGCGCGCACCGCCCAGTCGAGATAGGCCTGATGATCCTGTTTGCGCAGGGGCAAGCCTTCGCGGATCGCCGGCTCGTCGATCTGGATGATTTTGATGCCCGCTGCTTCCAGATCCGCCACCTCGTCGCGAATGGCCAGCCCGATTTGCAGGGCGGACTGCTCGCGGCTCACGTCTTCGCGCGGGAAGGACCAGCAGAGGATGGTCACAGGGCCCGTCAGCATCCCCTTGACCGGCTTGTCGGTCAGGCTCTGGGCAAACTGGGTCCACGCCAGCGTCATGGGGGTCGGGCGGTCGATATCGCGGGTGATCACCGGCGGCTTGACGCAGCGGGAGCCATAGCTCTGTACCCAACCGAAGCGGGTGATGGCAAAGCCGTCCAGCAGCTCACCGAAATACTCCACCATGTCGTTGCGCTCGGCCTCGCCGTGTACCAGCACGTCCAGCCCGATGGCCTCCTGACGCTTGATGGCATCGCGGATCTCCGCCTGAATGCCCGCCTCGTAGGCGCTGTCGTCGATGCGACCGGCGCGCCAATCCTGACGCAATACCCGGATCTGCGAGGTCTGCGGGAAGGACCCGATGGTGGTGGTGGGCAGCAGCGGCAGTTTGAGATCCGAGCGCTGCAGCTCGGCCCTGACCGGATAGGGGCTATGGCGATCAAAATCGCTGTTGGTCAGGCTGGCCAGACGGGATTGCACCGCACGCTTGTGGACCCGGCTGTCGGACTCCCGATCGACGATGGGCTGGCTGTAGGCGGTGATCTTGTCGAGCTCGCCGCCATCCAGATACTCTCTGAGCAGCCCCAGCTCGAAGCATTTTTGCAGGGCGAAGGCGAACCAGCTGCGGGTCTGGGGATCCAGCTCCTGCTCCAGGGTCAAATCCACCGGACTGTGCAGCAGGGAGCAGGAGGAGGCCACCCAGAGCCGCTCGCCGAGTCTGGCTTTCAGCGCCTTCAGGGTCGGCGCCAGCTTGGCCAGATTGGCGCGCCAGACGTTGCGACCATTGATCACCCCGGCGGAGATGACCCACTGGGCGGGCAGATGCGGCACCAGCGTCTCCAGCTGCTCGGGGGCGGCCACCAGATCCAGATGCAGGCCATCCACTTTCAGGCTGGTGATGATGTCGCGCTGATGAGCCACCGAGCCGAAATAGGTGGTGAGCAGCAGCTTGCAGGGGCCCACGAGGCGCTCGTAGGCATTGAGGTAGGCCAGACGCCACTCGTCCGGCAAGTCCAGCGTCAGCGCCGGTTCGTCGATCTGCACCCACTCCACCCCTTGCGCGGCCAGTTTCGCCAGGATCTCCTGATAGACAATCAGCAGGCGATCGAGCAGTTCAAGGCGAGAGAAGCCGCTCTCTTTCTCCTTGCCAAGCCACAGGTAGGAGATTGGCCCCAACAGCACCGCCTTGACCGGCAGCCCCAGCGCCTTGGCCTCTTCAACCTCGTCAAACAGCTGGCTCCAGCCCAGCTTGAAGCGCTGGTCACGGCTAAATTCCGGCACCAGATAGTGATAGTTGGTGTTGAACCATTTGGTCATCTCGGCTGCAGCCGCCGCCGGGCCGGTCGGCGCACGACCACGGGCCACCCGGAACAGGGTGTCGAGATCGGTCTCGCCATGACGGTGACGGGCAGGCACCGCATCCACCAGCAGGCTGGTACCGAGCACTTGGTCATACCAGGCAAAATCCCCCACCGGCAGCAGATTGACCCCAGCGCCGTGCTGGGCCTGCCAGTGGCGTTCACGCAGCGTCTTGCCCACGGCAACGAGTTCGGCCTGAGTGGTCTCGCCACGCCAGTAGGATTCGAGGGCAAATTTCAGCTCGCGCTTGGCGCCGATACGGGGGAAGCCCAGGGTGTGTGCGCGTGTCATAGGTTCATGTCCTTATGCTCATTCATCTGATGGGAAACTGGATGATTTAGCCATCCAGATGTTTACACATCCAAAATGACAAGATAAGGTGACGCTGGCTATTGAATCCTCTTCAACTGGCTCTCAAAGAATCCTCAACTGACCGCAAGTAAGGTTCATCGCGAGGATACAGAGGCCCGTTTTTACAAGAGTTAAGAAGCGCAGGAGTAAGAAGGCAGGATAAAGAGGTGCAGGAGGCTAAAGGTCAGGCCGCGCCGACAGCAACATCAGCGCCATACGCAATCTCACAAGGAGCCATCTTATGGCAGTGCCAAGCAATTTAGGGATAGAGATCAAACACTTGAAAACATTGACCGCGCTGGCCGATCAGGGCTCGCTGGCCGGTGCGGCGCTGACCCTCAACCTCACCCAGTCCGCCCTCTCCCACCAGCTCAAAGAGCTGGAGACCCGCCTCAATCTGGAGCTCTACCTGCGCAAAAGCCGCCCGCTGGTGCTGACCGCGGCAGGCAGCCAGCTGCTCGCCCTCGCCCGTCAGGTGTTGCCCGCCCTGGCCCAGACCGAGAAGCAACTGCAGGCCCTGCAGAGCGGCGATGCGGGCAGGCTGCATCTGGCACTCGATTGCCACAGCTGCATCCAGTGGCTGCTACCACTGTTGCCGGAATTTCGCCGCCAGTGGCCGGGAGTGGATCTGGAGGTGGAATCGGTGCCGGGCTTTGATGCCATCAATGCCCTGCTAGGCGGCCAGCTCGACCTGCTGCTCACCTCCGACGTGCAGGCCCGCGGCGATCTCCATTTCGAGCCGCTGTTTGCCTTCGATCTCACTCTGGTGATGGCGCCGGATCACCCCCTCTGCCACCAGAGCCGCATCGAGCCGGGCGATCTGGGGGCGGAGGTGCTGCTGGTCTATCCGGTGGAGCGCAGCCGCATGGATATCTTCAGCCGCTTTTTGCAGCCCGCCGGGGTGGAGCCCGCCCGCTGCAAGCCGGTGGACAACACCTCTGTTATGTTGCAGATGGCCGCCGCCGGGCTCGGGGTCGCCGCCCTGCCGCGCTGGGCCAGCGACGAGTTTGTCAGACAGGGGATGCTCTGCGCCCGCCCCCTCGGCAGCGGTATTCGTCGCCATATGTACGGCGCGGTGCGGGCCGCCGACCGGGATCAAGCCTGCCTGCAGAGCCTGTTCGCACGCATTCGCGGCAAGATGGGGGATGGTTGGAGCGCGGAATAAATCACAGCAGTGGCAGGCAATGCTGGCCTGACAAGGGGCAGATCAGTATCCTGATACTTTAATTTTGCTTAACGGTAGCCGCCATGTCTCAAGTCGATCTCAATCTCTTTCGCGTCCTTGATGCCGTGATCCGCTATGGCGGCGTCACCACGGCGGCCGAGATGATGGAGATGACCCCCTCCGCCATCAGTCAGGCCATCAGCCGTCTGACTGCGCTGGTGGGCGAGCCGCTGTTTGTGCGGCAGGGGCGCGGCATTACCCCCACGGCGCGGGCGCTGAGCCTGCACCACGAGATCATGGTGCCGCTGCACGACATGGAGCGCAGCCTGCAACGCACCGATCTCTTTGACCCCCATACTAGCCGACGCACCTTCCGCATCGCGGGGGTGCCCGATATCGACATCTTCTTCCTGCCCGAACTCAACCACCTGCTGCAGACCCAGGCACCCAACTGCCAGCTGGAGTGGAATACCCAGGTGCAGGACGAAGCCCTGCGCCAGAACAGCCTCTATCTGCACAGCGTGGATCTGGTGCTGGCGACCAAGCCGATGGCAGAGCAGGGGATCGAAAATGAGCAGATCATGTCGCAAGCCCTGCGCATCGCCTGCCGCAAGGATCACCCGAGGATCCGCCAGGCCCCCGACATGACCGCCTTCTTCAACGAAAAACATGTGGTGTTGCAGGCCAGACGGCTCGACAACCTGCTGCTCAACACCCTGACCAAGGCGCCGCTGCCCCCGCGCCAGATCGCCTACGAAAGCGACTCCCTGCTCACGGCCCTTCATCTGGTGAGTCGTACCGACTGGCTCTGCGTCGCCAGCCAGTGGCACATGGAGATGCTGGGTCATACTCTGGACCTGGCCAGCTACCCCCTCCCCTGGCTCTCGGAGGATTGCCCGGTCTACATGAGCTGGCACAAGAGTTCCAATCAGGATGCCGGGCTCAACTGGCTCAAGCAGCAGGTGAGAACCGTCTGCTCGATTTAAGCCGACTTAACGGTGAGCAACAGCCAGCACGGATCCTCGTCCTGACGGCGGCCCAACTGGCCTTCAGACTGACAGCGTCGTGCCGAAATAGCTGCGCAGCGCCTCCACCACCCGCCGCACCTTCTCCGGGATCTCCCGCTGCGGCGTGATGGCGTGGATCTCCATCGGTGCCACCCGAAAACCGGGCAGCAGTTCGAGCAGACGCCCCTGCGCCAGATCCTCACTGATTTCGCCTTCCGGCTGCAGCGAAATCCCCTGCCCCGCCAGCGCAAACTGGCGCAGGGGCAACACGTTGTTGCAGAGCACCTTGGGCTTGAATCTCACCCTGTGTTCCCCCCCTTTTTCATCCAGCAGCAGCAAGCCGCTGCCCAGCATCTCGCCACAGAGCCAGTCGTGGGTCGCCAGATCGGTGGGGGTGCGAGGCGTTCCCTTGCGCGCCAGATAGGCGGGCGCGGCGCACAGCAGCATCCGGGTCTGGCCCAGCTTGCGAGCCACCAGGGTCGAGTCAGGCAAACTGCCAACCCGCAGCGCCACATCGATCCGCTCGGCAATCAGATCCCGTTTCTCGTCATCTGCGATGATCTGGATGGTGAGGCCGGGGTGGGCCTGCAACAGCGGCGAGAGCGCCAGTGCCAGCGGCTGGCCCGCCATGCCCACCGGCGCGGTGATCCGCACTTCACCGAGCAGAGTATCGCGCACCTCCGAGAGGCGCAGCTCGGTCTCGCTCAGGGTCTGCTGCAACGCCCGGCACCCTTGCCACACCACCTCCCCCGCCTCGGTCAGACTGAGCCGTCGGGTAGAGCGATGGAGCAGGGTCAGCCCGAGCAGGTTCTCCAGCTGGCTGATATGCTGACTGACAGCAGAGGGGGTCATGCCGAGAGATTTGGCCGCCCCGGTCATGCTGCCCGCCTCCACTACGGCGGCGAAGATGGCGTAACGTCTGAGCTGTTCCATTATTAAATTCAGCTTATAAGTGAATGCATTTTTGCGGTGATTATTAAATCACATCCGGGGGCGTAGGATAGCCCCATTCCAACAGTGAAGGAGAGTTTCTCATGAAGATTGCCCTGATCGGTGCCAGCGGTTTTGTCGGTTCAGCCATCCTGAACGAGGCCGTCAGCCGCGGCCATCACGTCACCGCCATCGTTCGCGATGTCAGCAAGGTGGCCGCCCATCCGCAGGTCACTGCCGTGGCGGTGGATGCCCAAAACCCTCAGGCGCTGGCCGAGGTGCTCAAGGGGCACGATCGGGTGATCAGCGCCTACAACCCGGGTTGGAGTGCGCCGGATATCTACGACCAGTACCTCAAAGGGGCCAGCGCCATTGTCGAGGCGACCAAAGCCATCAATGGCTGGCTGCTGGTGGTCGGTGGAGCTGGCAGTCTGGAGGTCGCTCCCGGCGTACAACTGGTGGATACCCCGGAATTCCCGACCGAATGGCAACAGGGGGCCCTGGCCGCCCGTGACGGTCTCACCGCCCTGCGCCGTGAAACCGCCCTCGACTGGCGCTTTGTCTCTCCCCCGGTGTTCCTGGAACCCGGCGAGAAGCGCGGCGGCTATCGCATGGGGGGTGATCAGGTGCTGTTCAGTGGTGAACAACCTGCCAGGATCACGGTTGGCGATCTGGCCGATGGCGTGCTGAACGAGGCGGAAAAACCGGCTCACCTGCGCCAGCGCTTTACCCTGGGTTACTGAAAACCACGGGTGATTCAGGCCAGATATTCGCGGTCACTCCCCCGTTACTCCGGTCAGGTGAAAAACCGCTAAACCACAAGGGAGGCATCAGCCTCCCTTCTGCTTTGGGCATTTTCTGTTTTGGTCATTTTGCCGCTGGCAGCTTGCCTCTGGTTGCCCCTCCTCCGCTCATCATTCCACTTTCCCCCTCAACGGCTGCGCAATAAACAGCCACCCCATCAAGTGCCGAATTCCATTTCGAATTTTGTATATAACTAAGAATAATTTGTTGTTTCCGTCTTATAACACCGAACAGTAGCATCACCCTCATTCCAGATGGCGCCATACAGCAAGCACATACCGCCGTGCTGTCGTGCCACCCGTTTGCCGCTCATCAGGCCTGCCAACAGCGGAGGCCATGCAAGAGATGGCGCCAGAGATAACGAAAGAGTGAGGAGGTGTACATGGAACAGTCATCACTGCCGATCATCGATCTGGCTGCCCTCAAGGGGGCACCCGACCTGCGTCGCACTATGCTGGCCAAGTTGGCTGCGGCCGCCCGCGACGTCGGCTTTTTCTATCTGACAGGACACGGTCTGAGCGAGACCGAACAACGGGAAACCCTGGCGCTGGCAGAGCGTTTCTTTGCTCTGCCGGAGCAGGAGAAGCTGGCGGTGCAGATGGTCAATAGCCCCCACTTTCGCGGCTACAACCGGGTCGGCGCCGAGCTGACCCGCCAGCGACCGGATCTGCGGGAGCAGTTCGATATCATGAACGAGGCGCAGGCCCTGCCTTCGGCTCAGATCCGTGAACCCTGGCAGCGGCTGATCGGCCCCAACCAGTGGCCGACCGCCTTGCCCGAGATGAAAGCCCATCTGCTGGCGTGGCAAGATCGGCTGAGCGACATCACCCTCACCCTGCTGGCCGCTTTTGCCGAGGTGCTGGAGCAACCGGCCCAAGTGTTTGACGACAGCGTCCGCGTCGCCCCCTACCAGCACATGAAGCTGATTCACTACCCGGGGCAAGATGCGGGCGGCAGCAGTCAGGGGGTCGGCGCCCACAAGGATCCCGGCTACCTGACGCTGGTGATGCAGGACAATCACTCGGGGCTTGAGGTCGAGACGGCCGACGGCTGGATATCCGCGCCCCCCCTGCCAGGAGCGCTGGTGGTCAATATCGGCGAGCTGCTGGAACTGGCCTCCAACGGCTATCTCAAGGCGACCCTGCATCGGGTGGTGAGCCCGCCGCCCGGGGTTTCGCGCCTCTCCTGCGCCTTCTTTATGGCGGCGCGGCTCGATGCCACCGTGCCGCTGCTCACCCTCTCCCCCGCGCTGGCAGCACAGGCGCAAGGGCCGGAGAGTGACCCGGCCAACCAGCTCTTCTATCAGGTAGGGGAGAACGTGCTTAAAGGACGGCTGCGCTCCCACCCGGATGTGGCGGCGCGTCACTATGGGCCAGTGGAATCCGCTCGCCTCCCGCGCACTGAAAGCGAAGCGATACCGGCCTAAGCAGCGCAGAGATCCGCAGGCGGGTATATGCATAAGCCACAAGCCGCATGCACATACCCGCGTTGACAACAAACAACAAGCAACGAACTACAAAACACAACCAGTCATGGCCAGAGCGTGGCCAGAACGGAGTAATACGATGAAATTCAAGACCATGAGTGTGCACAGCGGCCAGCGGATCGATCCCCAGACCGGCGCCCTCACCACCCCGCTCTATCAGAGCAGCACCTTCAGCTACTTCAACGCTCAGGCGGGCAAGGAGCGTTTCGCCGGTCAGGCACCGGGCTTTATCTACAGCCGCTTTGGCAACCCCACTACCGCCGAGCTGGAGCAGAAACTGGCAGCCCTCGAAGGAGCCGATGAAGCGTTGGTAGTCGCGAGCGGCATGGCGGCAGTGAGCGCCATCATGTATGCGCTGGCCGACAGCGGCGATGAGGTGGCCTATATCGGCCCGCTCTATGGCGGCACCGATGCGTTTCTCAAGCAAACCTTCAGCCGCGCCGGTATCAAGGTCACCGCCTACGAGAGCGATCAGGATCTGCTGGCCAACATCCGTCCCGCCACCAAGGTGGTACTGTTCGAAACCCTGACCAACCCCACCCTCAAGGTGGTGGATCCACGGGTGGTGGTAGAGGCGGCCCGCAAGGTGGGTGCAATCACAGTGTGTGACAACACCTTCCTTACCCCCTACCTGCTGCGCCCGCTGGAGCTGGGCATCGACATCGTCATGCACAGCGGCACCAAGTATCTGGGCGGCCACGGCGACATTATCGCCGGGGTGGTAGCGGGCTCCCACGCCCTGATGAAGTCCATCCGCACCGTGGCCCTCAAGCATATCGGCTCCCCCATCGGCCCGCAGGAGGCCTACCTGCTGCAGCGCGGGGTCAAGACCCTGCCCCTGCGGATGGATGCCCATCTGCACAATGCGCAGAAGGTGGCCGAGTTTCTGGCGGCCCATCCGGCGGTGAAGAAGGTGATCTACCCGGGGCTTACCAGCCATCCGGGCCACGATGCCCTCGGCGCCTTCGCCAGCGGCTTTGGTGGCATGGTGAGCATTGAACTTGAAGGAGGGTTTGCACGCTGCGCCACCCTGCTCGACAACCTGCAACTGTTCGTGCAGGCGGTGAGCCTGGGCGATCTCGAGAGTCTTGCCTGCCATCCGGCCAGTACCACTCACGCCGCCATGGACGAGGCAAGTCGCCTCGCTGCCGGGGTCAATGACGACCTCATCCGCTTCAGTATCGGAGTGGAAGATGCGGACGACCTGATCGCCGATCTGGCAGCCGCGCTGGCGCAGATCTAACCGAGAGCTCGTTTCTCACTCCCGCCACATAGCTGCGAGTGAATAACCCCCAAACACAACAACGGCCCATCAAGGGCCGTTGTTGTTTGTCGCGATGTGGAAAATGCGGGATTTACTCCTCCCACACCACCACTTGCGATGAAGGCCAGCGCTCCCCGACATGGGCATATTTTTGCTCCAGCAGGTGACGCTTTATCTTCATGGTGGGGGTCAGTACGCCGTTCTCGATATTCCAGGGGGTTTTCACCACCAGAATGCCGCGAATTTTGGCATGGGATTCCAGCTGATCGTTGACCCGTACCCGCGCCGCTTCCAGTCTGGCGTTGATCTCGTCCCGATTGCCTTTCATGGCGCTCTCGGCCAGCTGCACCAGCGCAATGGGCTGGGGCATGCCATAACCGATTACGCAGAGCTGCTCGATGATGGGCTCCTGCCCCAGCAACCCTTCGATGGGCACCGGTGCCACATACTTGCCCTTGGCGGTCTTGAACACATCCTTCATCCGGCCGGTGATGGTGAGGTAACCCTCCCGGTCCAGCTTGCCCATGTCGCCGGTATGGAGCCAGCCCTCAGCATCGATGGCCTCGGCGCTGTGCTCGGGATCCTTGTAGTAACCCAGCATCATCCCTTCGCAGCGGCAGAGGATCTCCCCCTCGTCGGAGATCTTGATGGTCACCCCGAGCCCCGCCTTGCCGACGGTGCCGATCTTGTCGGCACGGAACGGGTAGTTGATGGTGGAGTAGGCGTGGTTCTCGGTCATGCCCCAGGCTTCCGTCACCTTGAGGCCGATGCTCAGATACCACTGCAGCAGCGCAGGGGAGACCGGCGCCGAGCCGCAGCCGAGCACCCGGGCCTGATCCAGCCCCAGCCCCTTTTGCAGCTTGCGTTTGATAAGACCGGAGATGAGCGGGATCTTGAGCAGCAACTCCAGTTTCTTCTGGGGTAGCTTCTCGTGGATCTTGATGCGGAACATGGCCCACAGCCGTGGCACCGAGATAAAGACGGTGGGACGGCAGCGTTTGACGTCTTCGATAAAGGTGTCGAGGGATTCGGGGAAGGCGATCTCGGCGCAACCATAGAGGCTGCCGCCGTAGACATAGACCCGCTCGGTAATGTGGGCCAGCGGCAGGTAGGAGAAGCCGCGATCATTGGCGCACAGCCCCACCGTCTCCACCAGCTTCTCGCACGACCAGGCGTAGCGCTCGACGCTCAGCATGGCCCCTTTCGGCTTGCCGGTACTGCCGGAGGTGTAGACCAGACTCAACAGGGAGTCAGGGGCCTGCACCGGGCTGTCAGCAATGGGCTCGTGCGCTTCCAGCAGGTCGTCCCACTGGTGGCTGGCCGGCATGGTGTCGTAGGGGAAGGCGATGCGCAACAGATCGGCGGGCACGCCAGCCTCCTGACTCTTCCAGTCATCCAGCTTGCCGACGAAGATCGCCTTGGCTTCGCTGTGGCGCAGCACATATTCGATGGTATCGACGTTGGCCGTCGGGTAGATGGGCACGCTCACATACTGCCCCATCTGCATCGCCAGATCGGCGATAAACCACTGGGCGCAGTTCTTGGAGAGCAGCGCCACCTTGTCACCGGCTACCAGCCCGAGGTGGCGCAAGGCCGTCACCATCCGCCGCGCTTCATCGGCCACTTCACCCCAGGTGAAGTCGACATATTCGCGGTTGATGGTTTGACGCAGGTAGGTTCGATCAGGACACTGCCGCTCCCAGTGATAGAGCATCTCGAGCGGCAGTTTATTGGCAATGCGTGAGGAGGAGGCCATAGTTTAATCCCTGAAACAAAAGGCGAAACTTATTATTAACCTTTCACTAACTTCAGGGAAGAATAAACTCAAACTTCTGTTTGAACTGTGTATCCGATCAAGCTTCTGCCTGTTGTTGCAAACGAATCCACATTGCCTGCACCAGTTTCTCATCCTCTTCGGAGAGCTCACCTTGCAAAATGGCCTCGTTGAGGCTGCGCAACACATAGCTCTTGACGTCCCGCACCAGGGTCTTGCCTTCCAGCTCGGCCCGGGCAACCGCCAATGAGATATGACCTCGCAGGTAACCCCCCGCAAACAGCTCATCGTCGGTTGCGGTGGCAACCATGCTGTCGATCAGTCCCAACAACTTGTGCTCAAAATCGTGAATCGTCATGTAACGCAGCCTCATTTGCGGCAAAAAATTCGGGGGTATGGAACCGCAATCCGGTTGATTGCGGCTCTCTGGCGCCAGGCCAGCAGCATCCCTGGCGTCCTATTCCGGGTTGGCCACCGGGTAGATGACCTGATCCTTGTATCCCGTGGTTATTCGCAGATAACCACGCAACGCCCGGTTTAATTCGGGATCATCGGTGTCCACCAGCAGCGGCCTGCCCGCAAGAGCGGCAAGCTTGGCCTTGGTTGCCAGCACCTGGATATTATCCAGCCCGACACACCGAATCACCTCTGGACTCAATTGCTGATTTCCGCGCCCGAACAGATGTCCCTGTCCGCCGATCAGGGTAATGATCAGTCGGCAGCGACGGCCGCGGATCCGGGTCAGGATCTCGGCGGCGCTGAGATCCTGCCCGATAAGTCGGCCATTTTCCACCAGATCCACACCGAGCAAGGTATTTTCCAGACCCAGCTCGGCCATGCAGGCCGCCACCGTGCTGCCGGAGCCCATCAGATAGAGGGTATCGGTCTCCATCTGCTCTACCACACCGGCAGCGAGATCCGCCAGCACCAGCTCTTCAGACTCCTTGCCCCCCTGCTTGACTGCTTGTATGTAACGCAGATCGCCGGGCACCTTCAGCTGACCGTAGTGGCGGGCCCGCACCTTGCCCGCGCGAAATGCCTCCTCGTCGATGTCGCGCACCTCGGCATCGATCAGGCTGAGCAGTTCACCGGCGATCATCCGCGCCACCACTCGCCCGCTGGCGGCGGGCGTCACCCCGTAGACACCGGAGTGGATCTTGCATCCCGCCGGAATGCCGAGCACATGGCAGGACGCCCCCACCGCCGCGCAGATATCGCGCGCCGTGCCATCGCCACCGGCAAACAGCAGCAGATCGACCCCGGCTTCGCGCATCAGCCCGGCGGCGTGGCGGGTGTCATCGGCCGAGGTGCTCCCCCCGAGCGGTTGATAGATGATCCGACAGGGCAATCCCAGCTCGCGGGCCACCGCCTCCCCCATCTCTCCCGCCACCGTCAGCAGCTCGAACGGTGCCGTCAACTCGCACAGTGGCAACAAGGCTTGCCGCGCCCGCTCTTGCGCTTTGGGCACGGCGCCACGGGCCAGCGCCTCGGCCACCACCCCGTCACTGCCCTTGAGCCCCACTGCGCCGCCTATCCCGGCGACCGGATTGATGATGAATCCTAATCGAAACATGCCTGCCTCCCTTGCGATGGCCACCATTTTTATCTTTTCCCCCCTCAGGGACAAGCGCTGGCGCCCCTGCTAGAATGCGCTGCTTCAATTTTCCAACCAATTTTCAACCAAGGTTCAATCATGCTGGAATGGGTTCTTGATCCCTCTGCCTGGGTCGCACTCGCCACCCTTACCCTGCTCGAGATCGTGCTGGGTATCGACAACATCATCTTTATCTCCATCCTGGTGGGTCGCCTGCCGGAGGCGCAGCGTCAAAAAGCGCGCATTCTGGGTCTGGGGCTCGCCATGGGTACCCGGATCCTGCTGCTGCTCTCGCTGGCCTGGGTGATGCGCCTCACCGATCCGCTGTTCACCGTGCTGGGTGAGGCCATCTCCGGCCGCGACCTGATCCTGCTGCTGGGGGGCCTGTTCCTCATTGGCAAGAGTGCCCACGAGATCCACGTCACCCTGGAAGGGGCAGCCGAGCCGGAGAGTGTCAGCAAAGCGGCCTCGGGCTTTATCAGCACCCTGATCCAGATCGCCATTCTGGACATCGTGTTCAGCCTCGACTCGGTGATCACTGCGGTCGGCATGGCCGATCACGTGCCGGTGATGGTGCTGGCCATCATGATCGCCGTCTTCATCATGATGTTCGCCGCCAAATCCATCGGTGATTTCGTCGATGCCCACCCCACCATCAAGATGCTGGCCCTCTCCTTCCTCACCCTGGTGGGCTTCGCCCTGATGGCCGAGGGGATGGATCTGCACATTCCGAAGGGCTACATCTACTTCGCCATGGCCTTCTCGCTGGTGGTGGAGATGATCAACATCCGTCTGCGCAGCCATCACGACAATAACGGGCAAAACAGCGCGCAGTAATCTCACGCCACATGCCCCCGCGACCCCAGCTGTCGCGATCAAAAAGAGCGCCGGTCAGGCGCTCTTTTTTTATGGGTAACAAAACGATAAGAAGGGGTTATTGATCGCTGATGACGATGGCGACCCGGCGGTTGGCGGCCCGCCCCTCTCTGGTCTTGTTATCCGCCAGCGGCATGGTCTCGCCACGGCCATGGATCTCCAGATTGGTGGGCTTCATGCCGACCGAGACCAGCACATCGGCCACCGACTGGGCCCGCTTCAGAGAGAGCTGCTGGTTGTAGCTGCTCTCGCCGGTATTGTCGGTGTGGCCATCCACCCGCGCCTTGTCCAGCCCTACGCCAAGCAGGGTCTTGCCCAGCTTTTCAACGGATTGGCGAGTCTGGGGATTGAGCGCCCCCACGTTGTTGGCAAACAGCACCCGGTTGGCCAGATCCAGCGTCCACCCCTCATCGGTCAGATAAAAGCCCTGCTCCTTGAGCACGGCAATCTGCTCCGGGGTCAACCCCTTGGGCGCGCTCTGGCAACCGGCCAGCAGCGACAACATCAACCCCAGCAGGGTGACTTTCAACAGGTGGGTGATCTTCATGGTTTGCTCCTCTCTTTTTCTATGTTGTTCATGCCTGTTGAGCCAGCTCGTCCGGCTCTCTGTGACGCCCCCGTTTAGTCTGATACATGGCCGCATCGGCCTGCTCACACAAGGCGCTGGCACTCATGCCTGCCTGATAGATGGCAAAGCCGATGCTCACCCCGGCCACCAGCTGACGGCCATCACGCAGCGCCACCGGCTCGCTCATCGCCTGTTGGATGCGGCCTATCACCTCATCCACCTCATGCCGCTGATCGAGCGGGCCAACCAGCACCGCAAACTCGTCGCCACCGAGGCGAAACACCAGATCGTCAGGACGCAGCTGATGTTGCACCCGTCTCGAGAGCGCGATCAGCACATCGTCGCCGCCGTTGTGGCCGAAGGTATCGTTGATCTGCTTGAAGCGATCGCAGTCGAGATAGAGCAGCGCAAACCCCTCTTGCTCGCCAAGGGAGATGGCCTGCGCGAGCCGCGCTTCAAACAGGGCGCGATTGGGTAGACCGGTGAGGGCATCGTGGGTCGCCTGATGGAGCAAGCTCGCATTCTCGCGGGCTTGCTGGGCCTGCCAGGCTTGCAATTCATCCAGCAGGGAGTTGAAGTCATCCCCCAGCTCGTTTAGCTCAACGATATCGGCCGGTGGCGCCCGCATCCCCAGGGTGCGTTGCCGGCGTACCGAGTGGGCAACCCGTGCCAGTTTGCGCAGCGGTGCGGTGATGGAGACCTGCATCCGGCCAGCCACATAGAGAGCCACCAAGGCGCTCACCACCAGACAGACCACCATCGCCAGCAGTGCCGAGAGTAAAAACAGCAGCAGGTACTCGCCATGACCGCGCAACTCGATGGTGGCGATCTGCTCGCCACCCCGCAGCATGGGCGTCTTGACCGGCCCCGGCATCAGCAGTTGGGCCAGATAGTCTTCGAGCGTCACCAGCGGATTGCTTCTGGGCCGCACCCAGCTGGCGAGCGGTTTCCCATCGGTAAGGACGATGCGAGCCTCGGCGACCTCCTCGTGGGCGACAATCCCGCCGAGCGCCTCGCTCGCCGCCTCCTCATCGTGGAACACCACCGCCGCCTCGGCGCTGTAGCTGATGGCGCGGGCTACCAGCTCCAGATTGTGGGCGGCGTAAAAGCGCACCACCAGCAGGGCAACCAGCGTAAAGAAGAGTCCCGCCACACTGACGGCTGTGATGGCGGCCACCAGATGGGTTCGCCCCAGGCTCTGACGCAGGGTCAGACGGCGGGGAGCCGCGCTCACCTGTCGTCTCATGGCACCCCCTTGTCGGCATGGGCCAGCTTGAGCACGGCGGGATGCACCCGCACGCCACTGAGCGCCAGGGCATCGAGGTTGACGTTAAAGCGCACCCGTTCACTCTGCGGCGAGGCCTGCAGACAGAACACCGAGCTGGTAGAGCAGTCGTGGTTGTATTCGCTGATGCTGAGCACAGGGTGGCCCTGCAAGCGGGCAAACAGCGCAAGCCGGGTCGGTTCATCGAGTACCCCCAGATAGAGCACATCGCAGTTGTCGCTGATCGCGGGGTCGCTCGCCTCGTAACGATTGACCTGAACGGTGCGGCCATTGGCCTGACGATCGATGGTAAAGAGGGCGCCGGCATATTCGGTCGGCGCCGCCACGCACAGGCGCAGCACCGCAGGTTCGGTGGGCCAGCGGGTATAGCTCAGAATATCGAGCACCAGCTCTCTGACGGCCATCGCCCGGCTCTCCGCCGCCGTTTCCGCCAGTGCGCGGGGCAACAGCAGCCCGAACGCCACCAACAGGAGCGCCAGACGAGCAAGGGGACGGGGGGAAACGAGTAACAGCATGATCAGATACTGGCCGCCTTGACAATACCGCAGCAGTGGCACTGCGGTTCGGGTAAATGAACCCTGATAGTAAGGTGGCTTATGCTGCTCTGACAACTCTCCCCTGCCCTCGTTTTCGGGCGCAGTGTCAATAAACGCAAGAGCCCGTCTGGTGACGGGCTCTGTGATAGCAGGCATCAAGCGCGAGCTCACTTCTTGCTGATGCCATATTCCCGCAGCTTGTTGGCGATGGCGGTATGCGACACGCCCAGGCGCTTGGCCAGCTGGCGCGTTGACGGGAAGGCGGGATAGAGCCGGGCCAGCAGCTGGCTCTCGAAGCGCTTCACCGCATCGTCCAGATCCCCTTCAAACCACTCGTCGATAAGCGGCGCGGTATCGGCCGCCACCGGCAGATCGATCTGCTCGGGCCCCAGCTCATCCCCTTCCAGCAGGGTCATGGCGCGATAGAGGCAGTTGCGCAGCTGGCGCACGTTGCCCGGCCAGCGGTAAGCGGTCAGGTAGTCGGCCATGTTGCGGGTAAAGCGCGGACGGGGCCGCTGCAATTCGCTGGCAAAGCGGGAGACAAACTGCTGGGCCAGCACCATGATGTCCGCCTTGCGCTCGCGCAGGGGGGGCAGTGCCAGACTCAGCACGTTGAGGCGGTAGTAGAGATCCTCGCGGAAGGTTCCCTCGTGCACCAGATCCAGCAACTGCTTCTGGGTGGTACAGATGAAACGCACGTTGACCTTCACCTCCTGCTCGTCACCGACCCGGCGAAATACCCCATCCTGCAGCACCCGCAAAAACTTGGTCTGCAGATGAGGAGACATGTCGCCGATCTCATCCAGCATCAGGGTACCGCCGCTGGCCAGCTCCAGCACGCCGCGCTTGCCCTCGGTGTTGTTGCCAAAGGCGCCGGGGGCATAGCCAAACAGCTCGCTCTCGGCCACGTTATCGGGCATGGCCGCGCAGTTGAGGGCCATAAAGGGGTGGCTGGAGCGCAGGCTGGCACCGTGACAGGCGCGGGCCAGCAGCTCCTTGCCGGTGCCGGTCTCGCCGACGATCAGCAGCGGCGCGTCCTGCATCGCCAGTTTGCGTGCTTGCGACAGCACCTCTTTCATCTTGGGGCTCTCGGCCTGCAGATGCTCGAAGCCCCCCACTTCCACCGCATGAAGCGCGCTGAAGTGCAGGCCGACCCGACGGGCAGATTTGAGCACCACCACGGCTCCGGCCAGCGCCTGCTTGCCGCGAGCTTCTGCCACGAACAGCGGCATCAGGTCAGCGAGATACTCTTCGCCATTGAAACTGAGCTTGCAGGTCTGCGGCTTGATCTCGCTCGCCTCCAGCCAGCGAGTGAAGGAAAAGCCCTTGACCAGCGAACCGAGCGCCACACCGCGCACCTCCTCCACCGGCAAGCCGAGGGTGGTGAGGGCCGACTGGTTGGCCTGGGTCACCTTACCCTTGCTGTCGAGGGAGAAGACCAGATCCGGCAGCGCCTTGAGCAGCGCCTCAATTTCGTGGTGCTCTCGCTCGGAGGGCATGTAGGGGATGGTCTTGACGTCGTAGACGCCGGGAATGCGGCGGATCTCCGGCATCAGGTGCTGAAAATCACTGAACTCCAGCTCGGGAAAGTTGAGATAGATGATGCCTGAGGTATCGATTTCGATGCCGCGCAGATCGATATTGTGCTCCACCAGGCGGTCGAGCAGTTCCCGGGTCAGGCCCAGGCGGTCTTCACAGCTGACTTCAAGACGCATTCGGGACACACTTCCTAGCTAACTCTATGAATGAGCGGATAATACAGTCTCGATCCCCCCAGTGCGAGCGCCAGCCCATAAAAATGCGGGCCCGCCCCGCTTTCGCAGGCAGGCCCAAACCAGCACGAGTCACGGTTTGCGCACATCGTCAGCTGATTAATTGATCCGTGCGCGCCGCCATAATGAAGTCGTTGCGGTGCAAGCCGCCAATCTTGTGGGTCCACCAGCTGACGGTCACCTTGCCCCACTCGGTCAGAGATGCAGGAAGAGGGATGATCCGCCTCAACCTGCTCTCAACTTATCTGGGCAATTGATCGGTACGTGCTGCCATGATGAAGTCGTTGCGGTGTAATCCGCCGATCTTGTGAGTCCACCAGCTGACGGTCACCTTACCCCACTCGGTCAGAATGGCCGGATGGTGAAACTCCGCCTCCGCCAGTTCCCCTAGGCGGTTGGTAAAGGCCAGCGCCTCCTTGAAGTTGCGAAAAGTAAATTCCCGCCGCAGTTGCAGCGCCCCCTCCACCACCAGTGGCTGCCAGTCGGGAATAAGCTGCATCAACTCGCGCAGCTCCTCATCGCTCACCTTGGGGGCATCGGCGCGGCACGCTTCACACTGCTGGCTGGCCAGTTCGGACATGGGTTACTCCTGCTTGAATTAATGAAAAATTAATGAATATGAAATAGGGTTGTTTGCCTGTGGTCAGCTCGCCTGCTTGCCGCTGGCAACCTCAAAGCGCGGCGGATAGAGGCCAAGCCGACTGGCCTCGGCCAGAGCAGCCATGATCTCCTCCCCGGTCAGCTGGTAGAGATGATCGAGACTCGGCAGCACAAAATAGGTGGGCTGCATGATGTCGATACGATAGGGAGTGCGCAGCACGGTCAACAGATCGAAGGGTTGCAGTAGCGGCTGGCCGGAGAGGGCATAGGCGGTCTCGCCGATAGAGGAGAGAATGCCGCCGCCGTAGATCCGCAGCCCGTCAGGTGTCGCCAAGAGGCCAAACTCCACAGTGAACCAGTAGAGCCGCGCCAGAAAGACCCGCTGCTCCTTGCTCACCTGCTGCCCCAACTGGCCGTAAAGGTGGGTGAAGTGGGCAAAGGCCGGATTGGTCAGCATGGCGCAGTGGCCGAAGATCTCGTGAAAGATATCGGGCTCCTGCAGGTAGTCGAGCTCGTCCCGCCGCCGGATAAAGGTCGCCACCGGAAACTGGCGATTGGCCAGCAGGGCGAAGAAGCGATCGAACGAGATGAGCGCTGGCACTGCCGCCACCGACCAGCCGGTCGCAGGCTGCAAGACGGCGTTGATCTCGGCCAGCTGGGGGATGCGATCACGGGGCAATCCCAGCCTGTCGAGACCGGCCAGATACTCGTTACACCCCTTGCCAGCAAGAGCGGCGAACTGGCGTTCGATCAGGATCTGCCAGGTGTCATGCTCCTCGTTGCTGTAGTGGATCACCCCGTCAGCATCCGGCTGGTGTGCGGTATAACAGGTTGCCATAGCGGTTCCATCCTCTGGCGCCACATCAAGGCGCCTTGCCGTTTCATCACGGTTTCACTGTAACGAAATGGCAACAAAAAAAGCAGCCGACCCATGAGTCGGCTGCCGGAAATAGTTGTAAATAAATTGTGACAACCCGCTAACCAATCCCCACTACAACTTGACCATGATATGGCGCGGCACCGTGTAATCCTCCAGCGCATAGAGGGAGAGATCCTTGCCGTAGCCCGACATCTTCATGCCGCCGTGGGGCATCTCGGAGGTGAGCATGAAGTGGGTGTTGATCCAGGTGCAGCCATATTGCAGGTGGCTGGCCACCTTGCTGGCGAGACTCAAATCCTTGGTCCAGACCGACGAGGCGAGACCATAGTCCGAGTCGTTGGCCCACTGCACCACCTGCTCGGCGTCGCTGAAACGGGTCACCGACACCACGGGACCGAACACCTCGCGCCGCACGATCTCATCCTCCTGCCGAGCCCCGACAATCAGGGTCGGCTCGAAGAAGAAGCCGTTGCCGGGGCGGATCTTGCCGCCCGCCGTCACCTCCACATGACCGCTGCTCTGAGCCCGCTCGACAAAGCTGGCGACCCGGTTGCGCTGTCTGTCCGAGATGAGCGGCCCCATCTCGACCCCCTCCTCGTACTGGCTGCCCACCTTGATGGAGGCCACCGCATCGGTCATGGCAGCGACGAACTTGTCGTAGATCTTGCCCTGGGCATAGATACGGCAGGCGGCGGTGCAATCTTGCCCTGCATTGTAGAAACCGAAGGTGCGAATGCCCGCCACCACCGCCTCCAGATCCGCATCGTCGAAGATGATCACCGGCGCCTTGCCCCCCAGTTCAAGGTGGGTGCGCTTCATGGTGCGGGCGGCGCTTTGCAGGATCTTCTGGCCGGTGGCGATATCGCCGGTGAGCGACACCATCCGCACCAGCGGGTGCTCCACCAGCGGCGCCCCCACGCTCTCGCCTCGCCCGCAGATGACGTTAATGACACCGCGCGGGAAGATCTCGCTGGCCAGCTCGGCAAGGCGCAGGGCGGTGAGCGGGGTCTGCTCGGAGGGTTTGAGCACCACCGTATTGCCCGCCGCCAGCACCGGCGCCATCTTCCATGCCGCCATCATCAGCGGATAGTTCCAGGGGGCGATACTGCCCACCACCCCGATGGGATCACGGCGGATCATGCTGGTGTGCCCCTCGATATACTCCCCCGCCAGCGGCCCTTGCAGGCAGCGAGCCGCCCCGGCAAAGAAGCGGAAGCAGTCCACCACCGCGGGCAGCTCGTCGTTGAGCACTGCCAGATAGGGTTTGCCGCAGTTGAGGGATTCGAGCGCCGCGAACTCCTCGGCGTGGTGCTCGACGAGATCCGCCAGACGCAGCAGCAGGTTGCTGCGCTGGGCCGGGGTGGTGCGGCTCCACTGGGCGAAGGCGCGCTGGGCACCGTTCACCGCCCGGTTCACCTGTTCGAACGAAGCTTCCGGCACGGCGGCGATCTGCTCGCCGTTGGCCGGGTTGAGAATCGGTTCGGCCTGCCCCTCGCCGGTCACAAACTGACCATCAATCAAGAGTTGGGTAGAGAGTTTCATGGTTGCATCCTTGCGCACGCGTTGAGTCATTATTTGCCACTGCCAGCGACATCATGGGTGTCGCGAGTGAGGTAGTAGGCAAGCAAAATGGGGATAGTGGTGAAGGCCACTATGATGAGGGCCACCACATTGGTGACCGGCCTGTCTCGGGGGCGGATCAGCTCCTGATACATCCAGATGGGCAGCGTGGTCTGCTGGCCCGCCGTGAAGGTGGTGACGATCACCTCGTCAAAGCTCAGGGCAAAGGCCAGCATGCCCCCCGCCAGCAGCGCCGTGGCCAGATTGGGCAGGATCACGTAGCGCAGGGTCTGGAAGCCGTCGGCCCCGAGATCCATCGACGCCTCGATGAGGCTCTGGTTGGTGCGGCGAAAACGGGCCAGCGCATTGTTGTAGACCACCACCACGCAAAAGGTGGCGTGGCCGATAACGATGGTCCAGAAGCTGAACGGGATCTCCATCAAGCCGTAGGCCGAGCGCAGCGCGATACCAGTGACGATGCCGGGCAGCGCGATGGGCAGCACCAGCAGCAGTGACACAACCTCCTGACCGAAGAAGCGGCTGCGGACAATGGCCCCTGCCGCCAGAGTGCCGAGGATCATGGCCACCAGTGTCGCCAGCCCCGCTACCTCCAGCGACAACTGGATGGCACGCCACACATCGGGACGATTGAGGGTCACCTCGAACCATTTGAGGGTGAGCCCGGGGGGCGGAAACTGGTAACTCTTGCTCTCGCTGGTGAAGGCGTAGAGGAAGATAAACAGAATGGGAAAGTGCAGGAACAACAGCCCGCCGATGGCGGCGTACTTGAGCAGGCCCGAAGGGCGCTGTCCCTGACTGATCACTGAGCTAGCTGACATGACGGCCTCCTTGCTGCCGGTTCAAAGCGATAGGGTCAAAGCGCATCAAAAGCCCCCAGTCGTTTCGCAATCGCCAGATAGATGGCGATGATGAGGATTGGCACCAGCGAGAAGGCGGCTGCGAAGGGCAGATTGCCCGCCGTTCCCTGCTGCATGTAGACCACCTGACCGATATACATGGTCGAGTTGCCGATGATGCCGGGGATGATGTAATCACCGAGGGTCAGCGAGAAGGTGAAGATGGAGCCCGCCACCACACCGGGCAACGCCAGCGGCAGGATCAGATTGCGAAAAGTCTGGGCGGGTGTCGCCCCCAGATCGCTACTCGCCTCCAGGAGGGAGCGCGGAATACGCTCCACTGCCGCCTGAATGGGCAGGATCATGAAGGGCAGCCAGACGTAGACGAACACGATAAAGGTGCCAAGCCGCGAAAAAGAGAGCGACGGGCCCCCAATCACAGGTAGCGAGAGGATGGCATCAAGCAGCCACTCCAGCCCCATACTGTGCGCCAACCAACTGATGACACCCTCCTTGGCCAGGATCAGCTTCCAGGCATAGACCCGCACCAGATAGCTGGACCAGAGCGGCAACATGATCCCCACATAGAACAGCGCCCGGGTCTTGCCACTGGTGTAGCGCGCCATGTAGTAGGCAACCGGAAAACCGAGCAGGGCGCAGGCCAGGGTCACCAGCAGCGACATGCCGACGGTGCGACCGATCACATCGAGATTCTCCGGCCGCAGCAGGGCGACAAAGTTTTGCAGCCCCAGCTCGTGGCGCACCTGACCGCTGAACTCATCCAGCCCGAACAGGGAGTTGGAGAGCAGCATCAGCAAGGAGCCGACATAGATGATGCCGAGCCACAGCAGCGGCGGCCCCAGCAGGATCGCCAGCAGCAGGCCGGGTCGGCCATAGAGCAGGGTCGAGAGGCGCCGCAGCGGCCTGAAACGGGCAGGGTCGGGCTGATGGTTCATGGCAAGACTCGCACTGTGAGGGGCACTCATGGCTGCGCCCCTTGATGAGTGGCGCTCAGGCGATGGATGGCCTGCTCCGGCCAGCTGAGGCTGACCTGGGTACCACGGCTCAGGCGGGCCTGCCCCTCATTGGGATGGTTGACGATGATCTCGATCTGCTCCCCGAGGCTGACCCGATAACGGACGAAGGGGCCCAGATACTCCACTTCGCGGATCTCCCCCGACCAGCCCGGCGTACCCGCCTCACTGAGCCGGATCCGCTCCGGGCGCACCATCATCTGGCTGCCGTCGCCGCACAGCCGTCTGGCCTGCTCTCCTTCGAACAGATTGACGGTGCCGACGAAGCGGGCCACAAACGGCGTCGCCGGGGCGTCGTAGATGGTATCTGGCGCGGCGATCTGCTCGATCTTGCCCTGACTGAAGATGCAGATCCGGTCGCTCATGGAGAGCGCCTCCTGCTGATCGTGGGTGACGAAGATAAAGGTGATGCCAAGCTGGCGTTGCAGCGCCTTGAGCTCAAGCTGCATCTGCTCGCGCAGCTTGAGATCGAGGGCCCCCAGCGGCTCGTCCAGCAGCAGGATGCGTGGCTGGTTGATGAGGGCCCGGGCGATGGCGATGCGCTGGCGCTGGCCGCCGGAGAGCTGGCTTGGGCGACGTTTGCCGACGCCGGGCAGCCGCACCAGCTCCAGCATCTCGTCCACCTTGCGGTAGCGCTCGGCCTTGGCGACCCCCTTGAGCATCAGGCCATAGCCGATGTTGTCGCGCACATCCATGTTGGGAAACAGGGCATAGTCCTGAAACACCGTGTTGAGGTTGCGATCATAGGGCGGCACGGTGGAGCAGGGTTCGCCAAACAGGCGGATCTCCCCATCGCTCGGGTACTCGAAGCCCGCGATCATCCGCAGGCAGGTGGTTTTGCCGGAACCGCTCGGCCCCAGCAGGGTAAAGAATTCCCCGGAGGGGATCTGGAAAGAGATGTCATCGACCGCCTTCACCTCGCCATAGTGGCGACTGACCCGGTCAAATTGTACGGCGTTCATGGGGCGTCCTTGTCTGTGCTGGGATGGGCCGGACTCCTGTCCGGCCCATTGGTTATCCGGTTTGGGTGGTTGTGCAGAGGAGGTGCAACTCCCCTGCCGTTGGTAAGATGGCAGCCGTTGCGACCACCTTGCTCAACCTGCCTTAGCGACCGCCCAGAATGGCGATATAGTCGGAAACCCAGCGGTAATAGGGCACGCAAGTTCCCTGGCTCTTGCACTGGGAGACCGGAGTGCGCCAGAAACGAACCCGATCGAAGTTGTCGATACCGTTGGTTTTGCACCCGGTCGGGCCCAGCAGGGCATTGCCCTCGCAGGCGGCAGGCACCACAGGCACCGAGCCAAACCAGGAGGCGAGATCCCCCTGCAGCTTGTTGTTCAGGGAGTGCTCCAGCCACTTGTAAGCGCAGGTGAGGTTCTTGGCATCGCTGTGCACCATGCTGGTATCGGCCCAACCGGTGACACCCTCTTTGGGCACAGTGGTGGCGATAGGTTGCTTGTCGGCGATCAGGGTATTGGCCTGGAACGGCCAGGAGCCGGAGGCAACCACCCCTTCATTCTTGAAGTCATCGATTTGGACGAAGGCATCATGCCAGTAGCGTCCCACCAGCTGGCGCTGCTTGCGCAGCAGATCGAGGGAGGCCTTGTACTGATCCTCGTTCAGCTCGTAAGGATCTTTGATGCCCAGCGCGGGCTGATGGGTCATCAGATAGAGGGCGGCATCAGCGATGTGGATCGGGCCGTCAAAGGCTTGCACCCGTCCCTTGTTGGACTTGCCATCCGCCAGGGTCTGCTCCTCGAACACCACGTTCCAGGAGTCCGGTGCCTTGGGGAACACCTTGGTGTTGTACATCAGGATATTGCCGCCCCACTGGTAGGGCACACCGTAGTGCTTGCCATCCACCGTGTGCCAGGGGGCATTTTGCAGCCGGGGATCAATCTTGCTGTAGCTCGGAATGAGCGCCAGATTGAGCGGCTGCACCTTGCCACCAGCAATAAGGCGCAGACTGGCATCGCCGGAGGCGGTCACCAGATCGAAGCCCCCCTCGTTCATCAGCGCCACCATCTCGTCCGAGGTGGCTGCCGTCTTGACGCTCACCTTGCAGCCGGTCTCTTTTTCGAAGCCGGTCACCCAGTCGTAGTTCTTGTCGGTCTCGCCACGTTCGACGTAGCCCGCCCAGGCCACGATATTGAGCTGGCCTTCACCCTTGCCGAGCTCGGTCGGGGCAGCCTGGGTCTGGCCTGCCAGCAGCGCCGGCACAAGAGCCAGCATCAGAGGGGTCAATTTCATCATGCACTCCTTGCATTGTGTTGACTTGCATCAGGTGAAGGAACGCCGCCATGGGCGTTAACATCCTGTTAACCAGCAATGAGCTTAGGGGAGTGGCAATACGATGAATATTTCAATTTTTGGTGGCTTAGGTATCAGCTAAATCGATATCGAGTGCAGATGAATCTGAATTTTAGTGGCAACCCCGCAAGAGATGGCTAGCGAGGGAGCGCCTGACGGGCCCGCAACCGGCTCTGATCCCGCGCGATATCGATAAATTCCCGCGCCGTCCAATCCAGCCGAGAACCACGGCGCCACACCAGCCCGATATCGATGGCGGGAATGGGCTCCTTGATGGGGCGCGCCTCGACCCGCTCCTGTTCCAGCGACCAGGGGCGATAGGCAAAATCGGGCAACAGGGCAACCCCGAGCTGGCTCGCCACCAGACTGCGCACCGCCTCCACCGACGCGGTGCGCAGCACGATGCGAGGAGAGATGCCGTAGCGGCGCAGGCCGCCACCGATGATCTGATCGAGCTGATCGGCGGTCAGCGAGATCATCGGCTCCTCCCCCAGTGCCGTCAGGGAGAGGGTCGACTCGGCGCAGAGCGGGTGGTTGGCGGCCAGCCAGAGCCGCAGCGGCGAGCGGGTCAGCAGCTCGGTATCGAACGCCTCTTGCCGGATGGTGCGGTTGGTCATCAGGATCCCCACATCCACCTCACCGTTGACGATCTGGTGCTCCAGAAAAGGCTGTTCATCCTCCTTCACCTCGATCTGTACCGCCGGAAAGGCGCGGCGAAAACGGCCAAGCGCCTCCGACAGGTAGTAACCCGCCACCAAGGTGGTCACGCCAATGGTGAGTCGCCCTTGATCCTGTTGAGCGACTGCTTTGAGGGAGTGGCTCGCCTCGGTCATGGCGCCGAGAATGCGGCGGGCGTGGAGCAAAAACTGGTGCCCCTGAGTGGTGAGGGTGACGCCGCGCGGGTTGCGCTCGAATAGCGGGGCACCCAGCTCGGTCTCCAGCTCGCGAATGGCGCTGGTGACCGCCGACTGGGAGATATGCAGCTCGGCGGCGGCGCGACTCACTGAAAAGCTGTCGGCCACGGCCACAAAATAACGGATCTGGCGAAAGGTAAAGTTCATCGGGCATCCTTGCCGATTGGTACGATTGGTGTGATTGATACGATTGACTGCCAGCTTAACCGTAAACAGGCGCCTCGCCAAAGTCGGGCCATGCTGCCAACTCAATGATCTGACGATTAAAACCATGCCCCTGCGGCTTGGCGAGCACGACAGGGGCATGGGTCATCGCAGCAAGGTGCAGATAGGGCTATCAGGATTTATTGAGATACCCCGCCAGCTGGCCGATCAGCCGCTTGCGCAGCTCACCGAGTTTCGGTTTCTCGTCCGCACACCAGGGCAGCGGGCGGCACGCCTCTATGGTGCGCAGGCCAAGGCGGGCGGTGAGCAGCCCCGCCCCCACCCCTTGTGCCGCACGGGCGGAGAGCTTGGCGGTAAGCTCGGCGCCCAGCAGATCCATCCCCACCTCGGTCACCAGCTCGGTGGCACCGGCGTAGAGCATGTTGCGAAACACCTGACGAATGAGGCGAATGCGGCTCCAGTAGCCAAGCTCGATGGCGTAGACATCGGCGATATCCTCGATCATCCGCAGGTTGCGCCACAGCATCAGCATCATGTCGACGGTAGCGAGCGGGCTCAGCGCCACCAACACCGCGGCCTCCCCCGACCATTTGGCCACCCGCGCCTGTGCCAGCTTGTCGCGCTCGCCGAGTACCAGCTGACTGTAGAGGGTCAGCACCTCCCGATCGCTGTGGCTCTCGTCGAGCTGGGCCAGCCAGGTTTGATACCCCTCGCGCCCCTTGTCGCCACTTTTGACCGCCAACCCTTCGCAAAAGGCCTGCCCCTGCCCGACTCCCTGATGGGCCAGCAGATCTTCTGCCCGCGAGCGCACATCCTGACGCCGCTTGAGGGTACGCAGTCGCAACCACTCGCGCCCCACCACGCTGGCAGTCCCCGCCGCCACCAGCGCTGAGGCTGCCAGCCAGGCGCTGCCCCAGAGCGGGGTGGTGAGGAATTGATCGTAAAGAAAGGCGCCATATTGCCCCAACGAGAGCAGACCGACCGCCCCCAGCCCCCACGCCAGCAGCCGATGGCGGCGGCGCGGTTTGATGACGAGGGTGCTCTCCACCTCGGTCAAATCGTCCAGCTCGTCGAGCCGCTCGAAGCTCGCCTCCTCCAGCCGCTGGGCCGGTGCGGGCGGTCGCTCGTTACTGGCCACCGTCAAGGTAGGCTCAAGGATCACCTTGCCCTGCAGCGGCGGCCGCTCTTTTATCTGATCGTTCATCGCCTTGTTCTCCTGAAAACAGTCTCCTGTGTGCAGCGCAGGAAACAACCCCGAGCCGCACACCGTTATTCGAGGTGATCCCCGAGCAGAAACTCCAGCGCCGCATCGAGCCGGATATGGGGCAGCGCCTGATGGGCGCTCATGGGCATGGGACGAAACGCCTGAAAATCAAAGCCCTGACTGTTCCACCACTGCGCAGGGGGAATATGGGGTGGCACCTCCCCCGGGAACAGCAGCAGCGATTCACCGCTCAGGCTGGTGCCACGGATGGCGGGGAACTCGCGGCCATTGGCCACCCCCTTGCCCACTTCGGTCGCCTTGATAGCGGCGAGCGCCAGACACTCTGTGGTGATCCCCTCAAAACGGGCCTGCCCGCGGCCGCTGCGCACCAGATGTTGGAGCAGGGAGACCATGGGCGCATGCTGTTCGGGGGTGACGTGATCGGCCTTGCTCGCCACAAACAGCAGCTTGTCGATGCGCGGCGAAAAGAGCCGCCGCCACCAGTTGCTCTTGCCATAGGCAAAGCTCTCCATGATGCGGGCGATGGCCTGCTGCATGTCGCCAAAGCTGGCTGCCCCGGCATTGAGGGGCTGCAGGCAGTCCACCAGCACGATCTGGCGATCAAAGCCGGCAAAGTGCTGCTGATAAAAACCCTGCACCAGATGCTGCTTGTACTGCTCGAAGCGCTGCTTGAGGGTGGCGTAGAGGGTGCCATCGGCGGGTTCGCTGGCAGGCATCTCCCACACCCAGGGGACAAATTGCAGCATGGGGGCACCGGCATACTCCCCCGGCAAGACGAAGCGGCCGGGCTGAATGAGGTGCAATCCCAGCTCCTGTTTGCAGGCATGAAGATAGGCGGTGTAACGCTCGGCCAGCTCAGCCACCGGCCGCTCTTCGAAGCGCTGATCGGCCTGCCACCCGGGTGTCAGCCAGCTGGCGGCGAGTGCTTGCAGCTCTGGGCGACGCAGCTGCTCACGCACCTGTTCACTCCACTGCTCGTAGTTCATCTCAAGGAGCGGCAAGTCGAGCAGCCACTCCCCGGGGTAGTCCACCAGATCCACGTAGAGGGTGGAGATCTCCCCCAGATGCTTGCGCAGGGGATGACGGGTGCGATAGCGAATTTCGAGGCGAACCTCGGCCACGCCGCGGGTGGGCTCGGGCCAGGCCGGTGGATCGCCAAACAGGGAGTCGAGGCCACGTTCGTAGGCAAAGGTGGGAATATGGGCATTGAGCTGCGGCACCCGGCGGGCGCCGAGGATGCGCCCCTGACGCAGGGCATCCCACAACGGCAAACGGCCATCGATGGCCGCATGTTCCAGCTGGTTGACCAGCGCCGTGATAAAGGCGGTCTTGCCGCTGCGCGAGAGGCCGGTCACCGCCAGCCGGATATGGCGATCCCGCACCCGGTTCACCACGTCGTTCGCCTTGTGTTGCAGGCGAGTCAACTTCTGTTCCAGTTTATTGAGTATCAAGGCTTGATCCGTTCTCCCTTGGTGGTTGCATCCGGCGTGTTTGGCCGTGCGATAGGTCGACCACTTATCCACGTCTGGATAGTTGGTGTCGATGGTGGCGCATCACAAAAGACTCCACCATCGACATTGGGTGCTTCAGCAGGCACTTTCGACAGGCACTACAGCTTGCGAAATTCCCGCTGCAGGGTGAACTCTCTGGAGGTCACCAGCTTCTCGATCCGCTGAACTCTCGGCTCCAGCGCGTCAAGTTCCTGCGCGATACGGCCCAGCGCCTGATGAGGGGTGACACCTGCCTGCCAGCTGCGCGCCTTCATCCGCACCTCGGCAAAGTCGGCATCCTCTTGCGAATAGAGGGTGACCGGCTTTTTATCGAGCAAGAACCAGGCGGCGATATAGGCGGTGAAGGTGATGAAACCGGCGAAGATAAGGCCACTGATGGCGAGCAGCCGCACGATCCAGGTCTCTACCCCGAAGTACTCTGCCAAACCGGCACAGATCCCGGCTATCTTGCCGCGCTGGGGATCGCGATAGAGGTTACGCCCTTCACGACTGACACTGCTCATACCTTGTTCCTCCAACCGGGTACTTCCGCATCCAGAATCGATTCCAGCGCGCCAACCCGCTCCTGCATCTTCTCGGTGCGGGCCAGCAACCCTTGCAGCTGTTCCCGCTCGCTATCGGCAAGACCGGCGCCAATCCGCCCCTTGGCACGGTAGTGCAGCACCAGCCAGATGGGGGCCACCACCACCATGAAGACCACCATGGGAACCATCAATACGCCCAGCAGATCTTCCATCTGTTACTCCCCCTGTTTACCTTCGCTCTTGCTGTCGCCCTGGCCCAGCTTCTGGCGCATGGCTTCCAGCTCTTTGCTTATCTGATCGTCCACTTCCAGCTCGGCAAACTGCTGCGCCAGCGCCTTGTCGGACTGACCCAGATCGGCGCGCGCTTCCATTTCGTCGATACGACGCTCCATCCGCTCGAACTTGCTCACCACCGCCTGGCTCTCGCCACGGGCTACCTGGCTCTGCACATTGAGACGGCTGCTGGCCGCTTCGGTGCGAATGGCCATCGCCTTTTGACGGGCGCGGGCATCTTCCAGCTTGGCTTCGAGCTGGCGGATCTCTTCAGCCAGCTTCTCGATGCCGCTGTCGACCGCCTGCTGCTCGCGGTAGAGGGTCTCTGACAACTCGGTCTGTTTCTTCTTCTCGATAAGGGCTGCGCGGGCCAAATCTTCACGCCCCTTGGTCAGGGCCAGCTCGGCCTTGGCCTGCCACTCATCGACCCGCTCCTGATGACGGGCGACCTGACGGCCAATCTCTTTCTGGCTGGCGAGGAAGCGGGCCAGATTGGAACGCTCCTTGACCAGCTCGTCTTCCATCTCCTGGATGATCAGGCGCACCATCTTCTGGGGATCTTCTGCCTTGTCGAGCAGGGCCGTCAGGTTGGAATTGATGATGTCGGCCAGACGGGAAAAAATACTCATGATTGCACTCCTGTTATTGGCATGGCGTTGTTTCTCCATTGACAATGGCAACTTGTGTGCCAATCTGGAACAAAATTTAACTTGTTGATTTATATGGGGCAGAATGGCTGGATTGCAAGATACCTCGCGCAAGTGATGATTAAATTCACCAACTTTTGGTAAGATTGACCAGCTTTTACAACTGACAGGGATCACTATGACCACGGCCACGGAAAGCCTGCTGGGGGAATCCAACGCATTTCTCGAGATCATTGAGCAGGCCTCACGGCTCGCCCCGCTGCGCAAACCCGTGCTGATCATCGGTGAGCGGGGGACGGGCAAGGAGCTGATCGCCCACCGCCTACATTATCTCTCGGCGCGCTGGGATCAAAGCTTTGTCACCATCAACTGCGCCACCCTGAGCGAGAGCCTGCTGGAGACCGAGCTGTTCGGTCACGAGGCGGGTTCGTTTACCGGCGCGGCCAAGCGCCATCAGGGCCGCTTCGAGCGGGCCGATGGCGGCACCCTGTTCCTCGACGAGCTGGCCACCACCAGCGCCCGGGTGCAGGAGAAGCTGCTGCGGGTCATCGAATATGGCGAGTTCGAGCGGGTGGGCGGGGCCAAGCCCCTCAAGGTGGATGTGCGGCTGGTCTGCGCCACCAACGAGGATCTCCCTGCGCTCGCCGACAAGGGGCAGTTTCGCCACGATCTGCTCGACCGGCTCGCGTTTGATGTGATCACCCTCCCCCCCTTGCGGGAGCGGCGGGAAGATATCCTGATGCTGGCGGAGCACTTCGCCCACAGCATGACCCGGGAGCTGGGCTATCCGCTGTTTGCCGGTTTCTCGCGTAAAGCAACCCAGTTACTGCTTGATTACCACTGGCCGGGCAACGTGCGGGAGCTGAAGAACGTGGTGGAGCGCAGCATCTACCGTCAGGGCAATCCCCAGCTGCCGCTCTCGACCCTGGTGATCAACCCGTTTGATTCACCCTGGCGACCACAGGCTACGCAACCTGCGCAAGAGGCCCGAAGCGAGGTACAATCCGCATCCCCCCTCACCCTGCCGCTCGATCTCAAGCAGGCGGTGGCGGAATACGAGATTAATTTACTCAAGCAAGCGATGCAGCAATCCCAGTATAATCAGCGCAAAGCCGCTCAACTGCTGGCCTTAAGCTATCACCAGTTCCGTGGCATGCTACGCAAGTATCAGCTGCTGGATGGCGATAACGATGCAGAACAAGAGTGAAGGAGCGCAGTTGATGCCGACGCCAGCAACACGCCAGCCTTCGCGCTGGCACATTTGTATCAAAACGTGCGTACAAAGCCCCTATAAGAACATGGTTCAACAATGAGAATGCTCACACCCTTGCTGCTGGGTCTGCTGGTGCTGGTCACCGGCTGCCAGAAGCAACCCGAGGCCTCCAAAACCGGACTCATCTATTGTGCTGAGGGCTCACCCCTCTCCTTCAATCCCCATGTTTCCAACTCCGGGGTGACACTGGATGCCAGTGCCCGTCCGCTCTACGACCGCCTGCTGGAGGTGAACCCCAACACCCTGGCGCTGGAGCCGGCGCTCGCCACCAACTGGCAGATCAGCGAGGATGGCCTCACCTATACCTTGACTCTGCGCAAGGGGGTGACGTTTCACCATACCCCCTGGTTCAAGCCCACCCGCACCTTCAATGCCGATGACGTGGTCTTCACCTATGCCCGCCAGCTTGACGAGCAGCACCCCTACCACAATGTCTCCGGCGGCGATTACCCCTACTTCTACAGCCTGGGGCAAGATCTGCTGATCAAGCGGGTGAGCAAGAAGGGGCCGCAGACGGTGGTATTCGAGCTGAACCAGCCGAACGCCTCCTTCCTCGCCACCCTGGCCAGCGACTATGCGGTGATCCTCTCCGCCGAATACGCCGAACAGATGCTGCAGGCGGGCACGCCAGCCCTGCTGGATAGCCGCCCCATCGGCACCGGCCCGTTCAGCTTCAAGGAGTATCGCCACAACGAGTTCATCCGCTATCTGCGCCACCCCGGCTACTGGGGCGGCGATGCCAAGATTGAACAGCTGGTCTACGACATCACTCCCAAATCCGCCAAACGGCTGGCCAAGCTGCTGACCGGCGAGTGCGACGTGATGAGCACCCCTTCCGCCAGCCAGCTCTCGGTGATCAAGCAAAATCCGGAGCTGAGCCTCTCGGTCCAGTCGGGGATGAACGTGGCCTTTTTGGCCCTCAATACCCGCAAGCCGCCGTTCAACAACGTCAAGGTTCGCCAAGCCATTGCCAGCGCCATCAATATCGACAACCTGTTGCAGGCGGTCTATTTCGATACCGGCCTGCCCGCCAACAGCCTGCTGCCCCCCCTCTCATGGGGTTACAACCCCAGCCTGCCCGAGCGCAAGCCCGACTTGAAACGGGCGCGCCAGCTGCTCAAGGAAGCGGGACTGGAAAAAGGGTTCGAGATGCAGGTGCTGGTACAACCGGACGCCCGCCCCTACAACCCCGATGCGGTCAAGACCGCCCAGCTGATCCGCAGTGATCTGGCCAAGGTCGGGATCAAGCTCAAGATCGTGCAACGGGAGTGGCCGGTGATCGAAGGCCGCCTCACCAAGGGGCAGTACGACAGCCTGCTCTCCGGCTGGATTGCCGACAACGCCGATCCGGACAACTTCTTCCGCCAGCTGCTGAGCTGCTCGGCGGTGGAGCGGGGCAACAACTACAGCCGCTGGTGCAGCCCGGCCTTCGATCAGCTGCTGGATGATGCGGTCACCACGCCCCAGCTCTCGTTCCGGCTGCGCAACTACTACTATGCCCAGACCCTGCTTAACGAACAGCTGCCGCTGATCCCGCTGGCGCACGCCTTGCGTACCCAGGTCAGCCGCAGCGACATCGAGGGGCTGACGCTGATGCCCTTTGGCGGCACCTCCTTCAACCAGGCTCACAGGGAGTAAGCATGCTTCTATACACCTTGCGCCGCATCAACCTGCTGCTCATCACCCTGCTGGCGCTGACCTTCGTCGCCTATCTGCTGGACTATCGGCTGATCGGCCATCAGATCAGCTTCTGGAGCGGCTACCCCGACTTCCTGCGCCGCATTTTTGCAGGGGACCTGGGGCTATCCAGCGTCTCCGGGCTGCCGGTGCTGGACGAGATCCGCCACTACTTCCCGGCGACCCTGATCCTCTGTCTGGCCGCCTTTGCCATCTCGCTGCTGGTGGGGATCCCTCTTGGCACCCTGGCGGCACTGTCACAGGGCAAGACGCTGGATCTCTCCATCATGACCGCCGGTCTGATCGGCTATGCGGTGCCGGTGTTCTGGCTGGCGCTGCTGGTAGTGATGCTCTTTTCGCTAGACCTTGGCTGGCTACCCGCATCGGGTCAGATCAGCCTGCTCTATGACGTGCCGCCCATCACCGGCATCGCGGTGATCGATGTGCTGCTCAGCCACGAGCCCTGGCGGCAAGCGGCGCTGCACGATGCCCTGCGCCACCTGATCCTCCCGTCACTGGTGCTGGCGGTGGTGCCCACCACCGAGGTGATCCGCCATGTGCGCAGCTCCCTCATCGACGTGATGAAGCAGAACTACATCAAGGCGGCGGCGAGCCGGGGGCTTTCCAAGGCGCAGATCGTCTGGCGCCATGGTCTGAAGAACGCCTTGCCGCCGGTACTGCCGCTGCTGGGTCTGCAACTGGGCAGCGTGCTCACCTCCGCCATGATCACCGAGGTGGTGTTCGAGTGGCACGGGATCGGTCGCTGGCTCATCAGCAGCATCGCCCTGCAGGATTACGCCGCCATTCGTGGCGCCACCCTGGTGGTCGCCAGTTTCGTGATCCTGACCAGCGTCAGCACCGAGTTGCTGACCACCCTTATCTATCCGGCACGGCGCAAAGAGTTGTATGCCAAACAAGATTGAACGCGCTCATGGCGTGACCAGGAGCCAGGTATCCTATGCAAGATAAATCGAACATCTATCCCGAGCTCAAGATCCTCTCGCCCCTTGAGCAGACGTGGGCCTCCTACAGCCGCAATCCGCTGGCCATGGCGGGGCTCTGGTGCTTTTTGCTGTTGCTGCTCATCACGCTGGTAGGGCCGCTGGTCGTCCCCTACGGCATCGATGAACAGCATGCCGACAAGCTGCTGCTGGCCCCCTCCTGGGCGGCGACCGGCAATATCGACTACTTCCTCGGCACCGATGATCTGGGGCGCGACATGCTCTCCCGGCTGGTGGTGGGGGCGCGGCTCACCTTCGGTTATGCGCTGGTGGTGGTGGTGATCGCCATGGTGGTGGGCTCCGCCATCGGCATCCTCGGTGGCATGAGCAAGGGGCTCAAGTCGAGCGTGCTGCACCACCTGCTCGATACCCTGCTCTCCATCCCCTCCCTGCTGATGGCCATCATCATGGTCGCCATCATGGGGCCGGGTTTTGGCAATACCCTGATTGCCATTACCCTCGCGTTGATCCCGCCCTTTATCCGGGCCACCTACAACGCAGTGCATGCCGAGATGCAGAAGGAGTACATCACCGCCAGCCGCCTCGATGGCTCGCCTCCCTTCAGGATCATGCGGCTGGCCATTTTGCCCAACATCGTCGAAACCCTGGTGGCCCAGACCACCCGCACCTTGTCGGCAGCCATCCTCGATATCTCGGCAGTCGGTTTTCTTGGCCTCGGTGCTCAGTCCCCTCAACCGGAGTGGGGCACCATGCTGGCCGATTCGAGCGACCTCATCTATCTCGCCCCCTGGACCGTCACCCTGCCCGGCATCGCCATCCTGTTTAGCGTGCTGGTCACCAATTTAGTTGGTGAAGGCATTCGTGAAGCACTCAAAGAGGGGAATGACTGATGCCTCTGCTCGACATACGCAATCTCACCATCGAGATCGACACCCCGCAAGGCAAGGTCAAGGCGGTGGACAAGGTGAGCCTGACCCTGACCGAGGGGGAGATCCGCGGTCTGGTGGGTGAATCCGGCTCAGGCAAGAGTCTGGTGGCCAAGGTGATCGTCGGTATCGAGAAGGATAACTGGACGGTACGTGCCGACCGGATGCGCTTCAACGACATGGATCTGCTGACCATGGCCCCCAAGGAGCGCCGCCGCATCATGGGTCGCGAGATCGCCATGATTTTTCAGGATCCCATCAGCTGTCTCGACCCCTCCGAGGAGATCGGCACCCAGCTGGAAGAGGCGATCCCGACCGATTCGTTCGAGGGGCAATTCTGGCAGCGCTTCCAGTGGCGCAAGAAGAAGGCCATCGCCCTGCTGCACCGGGTCGGCGTCAAGGATCACCGCAAGGTGATGCGCGCCTATCCCCACGAGCTGTCGGATGGCATGTGCCAGAAGGTGATGATCGCCATGGCCATTGCCAACAAGCCGCGCCTGCTGGTGGCCGATGAGCCCACCAGCGCCATGGAATCCACCACCCACTCCCAGATCCTGCGGCTGCTGGACAAGATGAACAAGCTGGGCAACACCACCATCCTGATCATCAGTAACGACATCGCAGCGATCGCCAACCTGACCGATACCATCAACGTGATGTACTGCGGCCAGATGGTGGAGGTGGGCACCCGGGAGCAGATCCTCGAGACCCCGCATCACCCCTATACCGATGCGCTGCTCAAATCGATCCCCGACTTTGACAAGCTGGTGCGCCACAAGTCGCGCCTCGAAACCCTGCCCGGCGTCATCCCGCCGCTGCAACACCTGCCCATCGGCTGCCGTCTGGGGCCACGCTGCCCCTACGCCCAGAAGCAGTGCGTGCAGACCCCGCTGATGAACAAGATCAAGGGCCATCAGTTCAGCTGTCACTTCCCGCTGAACATGGAGGAGCCGAAAAAATGATGACCGTTAATGCCCCCATGAAGGAGCCCCGCTTGTGATCGAGCCATCCCTGTTGCAGGTCAGAGGCCTTAGCAAAACCTACCAGAACCGCACCGGTCTGTTCCGTCGTCAGGCGGTGGAGGCGATCAAACCTCTCTCGTTCGACCTCGAAGTTGGGCAGACTCTGGCCATCGTCGGCGAGGCGGGCTCCGGCAAGAGCACCCTCGCCCGCATTCTGGCTGGCATGATCGAACCCACCAGCGGCGACATCGCCATCGACGGCCAGCTGATGGTGCACGGTGATTACCAGACTCGCTGCAAACTACTGCGGATGATTTTTCAGGATCCCAACACCTCGCTGAACCGCAAGATCCGGGTCGGCCAGATCCTGGAAACCCCGCTGCGCCTCAACACCGAAATGAGTGAAGAGGAGCGCCGCGAGAAGGTGGTGCAGACCCTGCGCATGGTGGGGATGCTGCCGGATCACGCCCTGTTCTACCCGCAGATGCTCTCCTCCGGTCAGCAGCAGCGGGTGGCGCTGGCGCGGGCGCTGATCCTCAACCCCAAGATCGTGGTGGCCGATGAGGCGCTCTCCACGCTGGATATCTCGGTACGCTCCCAGATCATCAACCTGCTGCTGGAGATGCAGGAGACCATGGGGCTCAGCTATGTGCTGGTGGCCAACGATCTGGGCATCGTCAGCCACATCAGCGACGAGGTGCTGGTGATGCATGAAGGGCGCGTGGTGGAGCGCGGCAAGACCCTCAAGGTGTTTGCCGATCCCCAGCACGAGGTGACCCGGCGTCTGATCCAGAACTACAACAACGAATACCGTAAATAGAGAGGCGCTGGCCGTCTCCCTTGCCGCTGTTTTCGCCGCGCTCACACGGCGGGATCAAAAAAGCCCACTGCATGCAGTGGGCTTTTTGTTATCGGAGTTGCGGCTTAGGCTTGCAGCAGCAGGCGGTTGATGCGGGAGACGAAGCTCGCCGGATCATTCAGCCCGCCCTGCTCGGCCAGCTGGGCCTGTTCGTGCAGCAGGGTGACCCACTCGCCGAACAGCGCCTCGTCTTCGATGGTGTCGAGTTTCTTCACCAGCGCGTGGTCGGGGTTGAGCTCCAGAATGTACTTCTGCTCCGGTACCGGCTGACCGGCGGCGCGCATCAGCTTGATCATCTGGGTGCTCATACCGTAAGCGTCGGTGACGATGCAAGAGGGTGAATCGGTCAGACGGTGAGTAACGCGCACCTCTTTCACCGCTTCGCCGAGGCTCTTCTTGACCCGCTCAACCAGACCAGCGTTGGCCTTCTCGGCCTCTTCCTGGGCCTGCTTGGAGGCTTCGTCTTCCAGATCGCCGAGATCCAGTTCGCCACGGGTGACGGAGATAAGCTGCTTGCCGTCGAACTCGGTCAGGTGGCTCATCAGCCACTCGTCCACACGCTCCCACATCAGCAGCACTTCGACACCCTTCTTGCGGAAGATCTCGAGGTGCGGGCTGTTCTTGGCAGCGGCATAAGAGTCAGCAGTGATGTAGTAGATCTTCTGCTGGCCTTCCTTCATGCGGCCAACGTAATCCTCAAGAGAGACGGTCTGGGCTTCACCCTCGCCAGCGGTGCTGGCAAAGCGCAGCAGCTTGGCGATCTCTTCGCGGTTGGCGTAATCCTCGGCCGGGCCCTCTTTGAGCACGTTGCCGAACTCTTTCCAGAACTTGGCGTACTTCTCGGCATCATCCTTGGCCAGCTTGGAGAGCATGGTCAACACGCGCTTGGAGCACGCCTTGCGCAGGGAGGCGGTCACCTTGTTGTCCTGCAGGATTTCACGGCTGACGTTGAGCGGCAGATCGTTGGAATCCAGCACCCCTTTGACGAAGCGCAGGTAGGTCGGCATAAACTGCTCGGCGTCATCCATGATGAAGACACGCTGCACGTAGAGCTTCAGACCGTGCTTCTGCTCGCGGTTGTAGAGGTCGAACGGTGCGCGGGCCGGTACGTAGAGCAGGCTGGTGTACTCCTGCGCCCCTTCCACCCGGTTGTGACCCCATAGCAGCGGATCTTCGAAGTCGTGAGCGACGTGCTTGTAGAACTCCTGATACTCCTCGTCCTTGATATCTTTCGGGTTGCGGGTCCAGAGTGCAGTCGCGCGGTTGACCTGCTCCCACTCGCCCGGAGTACCGACGATGGTTTCGCCATCCTCTTCACGATCCGGGGTGCCCTCTTTGAACATCTCGACCGGCACGCTGATGTGATCGGAGTACTTGCTCACCACGGAGCGCAGACGCCAGTCGTCGAGGAACTCTTCTTCCTCGGCACGCAGATGCAGGATAACGTCGGTACCGCGACCCTCTTTGGTCACGTCAGCGACGGTGAAGGAGCCTTCCCCTTCCGATTCCCACTGCACACCCTGCTCCGGAGCAGTACCGGCGGCACGGGAAACGACGGTCACCTTGTCGGCAACGATGAAGGCGGAGTAGAAACCGACCCCAAACTGACCGATCAGCTGGGAGTCACGGCCTTGATCGCCAGAGAGGTTTTTGAAGAATTCTGCGGTGCCGGACTTGGCGATGGTACCCAGGTGCTCGATCACCTGATCACGGGTCATACCGATCCCGTTATCGGAGATGGTCAGGGTACGCTTCTCTTTATCCACCACCAGACGCACACGCAACTGGCCGTCGTTTTCGAACAAAGAGGCATCGGAAAGCGCCTTGAAGCGCAGCTTGTCCGCCGCATCGGAGGCGTTGGAGATCAGCTCGCGCAGGAATACTTCTTTGTTGGAGTAGAGGCTGTGAGCCATCAGGCTCAGCAGTTGTTTAACTTCAGTCTGAAAGCCGTGGGTTTCGGCATGAACACTTTGGGTCATGGACCAATCCTCAGAAACATCGGGTTGAACATATGCCCAACCTAGATGGGGACGGCCAATCAAATATCAAGGGGCGAGTCTGCAATCCTGCTCACTCGCCCCTTTAAATCAGCTCAAACGGCTATTTATTGTCCAGTTCGCCCCCTGTTGATTCGGGGGCAACAAACCGGCTCACCTTGTTATTTCAAGCGCTGCCGCCCCATCAGGGAGTGGGACAGCGTGGTGCCATCCACCAGCTCCAGCTCACCCCCTACCGGCACCCCGTGGGCGATGCGGCTCACCTCCACCCCGGCATGACGGGCCATGTCAGCGATATACCAGGCGGTGGCATCCCCCTCGATAGTGGGATTGGTGGCGAGGATCAGCTCGCTGATGTGCTCATCCTTCAACCGGCGCTCGAGAATATCGAGCCCCAGCTCCTCCGGACCGATGCCGTCCAGCGGCGACAGATGGCCCATCAGCACAAAGTAGCGACCGGAGAACTGACCGGTCTGCTCGATGGCGGCCACATCCGCCGGGCTCTCCACCACACAGAGCAGGCCGTTTTCTTCCCGCTTGGGATTGGCGCAAATATCGCAGCGATCGTTCTCGGTAAAGGTGCGGCAGTGGCTGCAATGACCAATCTCGGTCAGGGCGCGAGAGAGCAGCTGGGCCAACCGCAAGCCGCCGCTGCGCTCACGCTCGAGCAGGGTAAAGGCCATCCGCTGGGCAGACTTGGGCCCCACCCCCGGCAATACCTGCAGGGCTTTCATCATCTCATCGAGCAGGGGACTGAACTTCATAACACTCCTTACACAGGCCTGCCCCTCGCTACCACCAGGGCCACGACGGGTCAGCAAAACAGGATAACGCCATTGGCGCAGGACTATACCCGAGCCAGCCCCCCATCGCCATCGGCTTGCCCACAGCGCCCGCGAAAAACGCGGATAGCAAAAAGCCCTGATGTTTCCATCAAGGCTTTCAATCTGGCAGTGCACTATGGCGCTGAACGTCAGATCCGCGCCGACAAGCCACAGAACTATTCGGCATTGCCGCTTTTTAAGACGAGCCGCAGCTTCGGACAAACCAAGCGAAGTTTTTCGCTCCACACTGCCAGCACCACGTCTGGATGGCGCCTAAAAACAAAAAACCGACCATCAGGTCGGTTTTTGCAATTTGGCGGTGAGGGAGGGATTCGAACCCTCGAAATCACTCACTAAAGCATTGTGAATCAACCAGTTACGGTTTTAAACAAAACAAAACAAAACAAAACAAAACAAAACAAAACAAAACAATGTCATGTTTATGTTGCACTGTCAATATAATTAATCATTAAATTATGGTATGTTTCATACCAATTACATTATATTCCAAACGCAATAGCTTCAGCATACTTATTAATTTAGAGAAAAACTCTCTTCTAGTAATAAATGACGTATAGCATAAAATATGTAGCCATTTATTATTCTAAAGCCGCTGAAAGACTAGTCATAATTTTTTGTTTTATTTTCTTTTTTAGTAACGCTCGCTCTTGTTCAAACAAAACACTTTGCTCTAATAAAGCTTTTTCAACCATAGACTTACACTTTATTTCGTTCAGCTTTATACTTTTATCAACTAAAGATTTTATGTCATCCGTGACTAAATGCGCCCATTTTCTATTCGCTTTGATCGCGGCTACAGCCCCCTTTCCAATTGGTAACGAATTTAAAATTGTAGAATCTATTAGGCCTAATCTAGAAAGAACATAAATAGACAATGCTAACTCCTCTGTGATCTTTGATTGGGTGTTATTTGCTCCTTTATGACTTCCATGTTCTTTGGTATCATTCATGTTTTCTTGATGAGTCCCCCACTGCAAGTTATTTATATCATTGTTATGTCGCCCCAAGCTCCCGTGTCTAGCATACGGCTTAGATATATCCTCGCCAATAAACGCTATTAATCTCGCTCTATGAAGAAGTAAAGATTTTGAGCGTTTCACTCTATTTGTATCAGCTGATATAGTAACATCAAAGTTAAGGTATGGACCTTTTGAAGTCTTTCTAGTAGATACTCTCCGATATTTCCCATCAAGTACTTCTACAACATTTATTTTTGTACTTTTATAATCAAACTCTCTATCTGATATTAAATAACGCTTATCATTTTTTATCTCAATGTCCTTTATAGGTTTCCATGAAACCCCTTGTTTTTCTGTAATAACGTTAAATTCCATACTATCTATATATATAGTCATAAGACCACTCTGTTTATAATCATGACATCTAGCGTCATCAATTTTTATTTTGCCACATTAATATTCATATAAATTAATATAAGAAAAAGTATGCCTATTGAAAAGTATTTGTTGGGACATTGCGAACTTTACTAAAACCCCAAGCGTCGGTATCATCTATTAACTCATTTGCATCGGATGTAATTCCAACTGCTTCAAATACTCGGAAGACAATTGGCATTGCAAATACATAGGGCACAGGTTGATATTCCTGATAACAATCAAAATTAACTATGCGCGTCGCCCTCTCATGGAAAGACATATTCTGCTCACTAGGTTCCTGTGGCACAACAATATTTTTATCCATGGTTAATGGAATAGAGTACTCTCTAGATCTTTTAATGAATTTTTCGGAGTCTACAAATGGAGATGTATGAAATACATTTCTTAGAGTGAAACATGAGAAAATATCTCGATTATCGTCTGTAGCTTTTAACATGTGAAGATAACAATTGGATAACGAAGCTACTATTTGTACAAAAATAGAGTAGTCAACTATTTTTATGTTTGAGTGACCTAAGTCATAGGCAAGCTGACAGTACTCTTTGCAATAATTATTTTCACCATGGGTTTTGATAAACTGACTCAAATCAAACAAATTCAATGGAATATCAAATCGTGCTACGCCATCATGCCACCACCTCAATGTAAGTGTCGGTTGACTTGGATCACTAACCTGTATTTGTCTTGCAATAAACCCATCTGTAGTTGAGTTAACTCCAGTCATTGGGGCATGTACACCTAAAATGTTTTTATTTGTATTTCTTACAATATTAGAAAACTCAGAAAATGACAGTTTTTTTGAAGGCCCAAGCTGTCCCTGTGCCGGTTTTAAATAGATATATGCCCATGGCGCGTCGGCTTGGTTGGATGGAAGCATAGGGACATCTGTTAGAAATTTAGACATTTTAATTTTTTTATCATGACCACGCTGCCACAATTCATCAAGAATATATCTATCTGTCTCTTCTCTGGGCTTAGATTGATCAGCCAACCTTCGATATATTCTGCCAGAAGAGTGTATATGAGGGGTGTTATGGCTCATAGGAATTCCAATAATTAGAATTGATCTCCCCTCTGCTAGCCCAATATCAACAAGTGGTCCGTGGATTATTTTTTCTTCATATAAAACCTCAGGGTTAATATGGGCCGAGGCCGCTTCTCTAATATCTCTAGATATTTTTTCTAAATCACTTCTTTGTACACCAATGAATTCCGCAGCAGTACGGCACCCATCAGAGCTTTCACTAACACCAAGGATTAACCAACCGCCATATTGATTGGCAAAAGCAGACATATGCTTTGCATAGTCGACAATTTTCAACCCCTGAATCTTATAGTCAATATACCAACCCTCTGAAACATCCCTTAATAAAAGAAGATCCTCCTCGTCAATATCATCAAGATGACTTTCAAATGGATAATAAGAGTAATTAAGCAACGCATTTCTCCCTATACCTACCAAATGGCTGGAACTACAATTGATATTTGGCTTTAATTAAAATTAATATATCTATATATAACACCATATACTATATCAGGGCGAGACCGTGAACTTACAGTTGGCAATATGATGTAAAAATGTTGCCTGTGATTTTGATTTGACCTCAAGATCAGCTTGTGATCTTATGCTCTCTTTTTAGGGACTCTCCATGCCGATTGATGCCGTTCTAACTCAGTTTTTTGCTGACATTCATGATCGTCGCCAAAACGCAAAAATTAATTATGCCTTCTATGACGTACTGTTTCTTACCGTTTGCGCGGTGATCGGGGGCGCCGACGGCTAGGGGATGCCTGAAATAGAAAAGTTACCACTTTCAAAGTCGATTATGTGTTCTGGGAAACTAATGTCCGACGATTTAGTTCTAAAGCGTTGCACCCTTCTAATCAATTCAATGGACATAGATAGCGTCCTTAATTAAAGGACATAGCATTCAACTCAGCGGGAATATGATACTTTAATGCTGAACGGTACGTATTCTTTAATGCTTGAAGAAAATTCAACATTATCCAAACCATAATCATTTTTAATAAACTGTGAAACCATGTCCATCTCAGGAAATAGTTTTGCTTTTGAAATGCCGACCCCAGATAACTGTTTCAAAATGCTCAACTTATCTGATGACTTGATAATGTATCGCTTATGTTTCGGCCTAAAAATCCACTCATCGGGAAGAGTAGCTGGAATGTGTTTATTTTGCCCGATACCAAACAATAAAAACGCACCATCTTGCCGGACGACTCTAGGGTTATCCATTTTTGGCTTTACACAAACTACACTTTTTACATGATTCGGGTTTATTCTTTCCAAAAAATGTGGTTTTTCTTGTTTAATATCATGCATTAGCTTTAAAGCATGATGATTTTCTTTATGATGAAACTTACTATAATCTCCATCAAATCGTTCAGCCACTTCAAAATCAGCTTTAGCCCATGCAACGTTAGACACAACGCTGACAGTATCGCTATCGAAATATTTAACCTCTGACTTAGGGATTTTAAAGAAAATAATTTCCCCATCCCTTTCATATTCGCCAACGCAAGCAAAATAAAGCGCAACCAATGGATTCTCTGTAATGTCAAGCAATCTTGTAGGTAAATCATAGTGCTGCATTTTTACTAGCTTTTCAAAACTGCTCTTCATAGAGATGAATTCGTTAGGGCAGCGCATGATAATCTCTCGAATGATCTTGTCTTCATTTGAAAACCAACGCTGATTTCGATATATCGAAGGCAGTAGCGAGAATTCTTTATTAGCATGCCCACGAAAGAAAAATAAACTATCTCTATCTTCCAGCTCTGGCATAATCCCAAGTAGAGTTCTCAGGCTCCCTAGCTGTGTTTCTTTTATTTCCAATGTCACTCCTTATTTTTATTTAAACGCCATCTACTGGCTCAGGCGGCCAATATTCGTACTAGGGCGAGAGCACAGATTCCAGTACAGGGCGGGAGCACACTTTGTTGATATTTTAACCAAAGAATAACTGAGCCCGATAGTCGTCATTCCAGCCGGCTCTT
>NZ_JAPCJA010000018.1:0-75156 GCF_027707745.1 Aeromonas sp. QDB23 | reverse complement strand
ACTACCTGAAGCAACACCGCTTATATACCCGCACACTTGGAATTATTTGAGTCTCTAAAAATGAGGGGATCTCTGAGCTCATAACAATAATTAGTTTCCAACACTCAGACTGACGCTCACAAGGATGTAATTATGAACTTATCCATTAAAAACAAGCTGGTCCTGGCTATAGGTATCATCATTCTGGTGATCACCGGCCTGCAGGTCTGGTACAACACCTCACAACTGCGCAGTGAAACCCAGCGTTTGATCTGGAATACCATTGACGAAAGCTCGATGGCCAACGTCAAGGGTATCTCTCGCTGGGTCGACTCCAGAGTAAGCATGGTCAGTACCACCAAGGAGGCTTTTACCAAAGAAGATGAGCCCATCAGCCATCTGGCCCAATCCATGAATGCCGGTGGCTTCGACCTGGTCTATGCCGGCACCGCAGACGGCAAGATGATTCAGAGTAAACCCACCAACCTGCCTGCCGGTTATGATCCCCGTCAACGTCCCTGATACAAGGATGCGATGGCAGCAGGCAAGCTGGTCATCACCGCGCCCTATGCCGATATCTCCACCGGCCAACTGATCGTCACCATCGCCGAGCCGTTCCAGCGTGGCAACACCCAGGGGGTCATCGCCGGAGACGTCTCTATCAGCGCCCTTATCTCGGACATTCTGGCGGTTACCACCGAGGGCACTTACGCCATGCTGGTCGACAGCAACGGCACCATCATCGCGCACCCCGATGCCTCCATGAGCCTGAAACCCGCAACTGCGCTGGCCCCTGAGTTGACCGCATCCTATATCAACCAGATCGCCCATGACGGCATGATCAACGAGCTAATGATCAGCGGCAAGAAAGAGGTCTTTGACTTCAACGCGATCCCCAATACCAACTGGTATTACGGCATGATGGTGGATGACGAAACCGCCTACCAGTCGGTACGCAGCATGGTCACCTCCTCCCTGATTCAGGGGCTCATCACCATACTGATCGTGGCTGGCTTCTCCTATGTCGCCATCAACGGCTCGCTGGCCCCCCTGAAAACCCTGGGCGAGGCGATAGCCGATCTCTCCCGTGGCAACGGCGATTTGACCCGCCGCATCAAGATCGAACGTGAAGATGAGGTGGGCGCGGTTGCCAAGCACGTCAATACCTTCATCGACCGCATCCATGTGATGGTGCAGGATATTTCCAACTCCTCCGGCCAACTCAACCAGCAGGCCAAGTCCTCCCACAGCATGGCGGAGAAGGCCAATCAGGGGCTGGCACGCCAGCAAAACGAGATCTCCCAGATCGCCACTGCGGTGCACGAGATGTCCGCCACCGCGATCGAGGTTGCCAGCAACGCCGAGCAGACCGCCGAAGCGGCCCGCAGCTCCTCCAGCAGTTGCGAGCATGGCAAACAGGTGATCGCCCGCAACCAGCGCTCCATCACCGATCTGGCCACCCAGGTGGAGCAGGCCTCCAACATCATTCAGGAACTGGAGAAGAACGCCCAGGAGATCAACACCATCCTCTCCACCATTCAGGGCATCGCCGAGCAGACCAACCTGCTGGCGCTCAACGCCGCCATCGAAGCGGCGCGTGCCGGTGAACAGGGCCGTGGTTTCGCGGTGGTGGCCGATGAGGTGCGCGTCTTGTCACAGCGCACCCATAGCTCGACTGTCGAGATCCGCAGCATGATCGAAACCCTGCAACGCAATACCCAGGGTGCGGTCAGCACCATGCACGAAGGCCAGCAGTTGGCCCAGAACAGCGTGGATGACGCCAACAACGCCACCCATGCGCTGGAACAGATCACCACCTCGATCAACCAGATCTCCGACATGGCGACCCAGATCTCCAGCGCAGCCGAAGAGCAGCGGGCCGTCACCGACGAGGTAAGCCGCAATATTCAGGCGGTCAAAGATGTGTCGGACGAACTGGCAGTGGATGCAGACAGTTCACGCCATCTCTCTGAACAACTTAAAAATATTTCGGGTGAACTGAGCAATCAGGTCGGCATGTTCCGCATTTGAGCATGAGTGAAAGGGGCCGTACAGGCCCCTTTTATTTTTCTAAATAGCGCTTAATTTTCAGTGATTAATCTCATATTACCCGCCAAATCCCCGGCCCTGAAATCCTTGTGATTCATCTGGATTTATCCAATTACCTCCGTAGCAGTCGCCGCAATTCGGATTATTTATTTTTATCCAAATTAATAAATGCCAATAATTCTCATTAAAAAATTACAATAAAAAACTTAAAATTTTTTTCGTGAGTACCTAAAAAGAGAGGTGATTCGCATTTTATTGAAAGAAAACTACGTACAATCCAGAAGTTAAAGTATGCGTAGCAAGGTGTTCAACTGCTCAGTAACACCAAAAAATGGCGATAATAACGACATTTTCATCCAGGGATTTGGGTGTTTTATAGAAAAATAACCAATAAAAATGGAATAAAACCTAGCAGTTTGACTTGCATCAAGCCTGAATTTTTTTCATAGAGCAAAATCGTGCCCAGCAAATCTATCCCTAAGGAGGCAGATGTGGATATTATCAAGACCGATGTTGCCATCATCGGTGCCGGTGGTGGTGGCCTGCGTGCCGCAATCGCCATTGCAGAAGCCCACCCGGAGCTGGAAATCGCCCTGATTTCCAAGGTCTATCCGATGCGCAGCCATACCGTGGCAGCCGAAGGTGGCGCCGCAGGCGTCGTGCGTGATGACGACTCCCTCGAAAACCACTTCAATGACACTGTCTCCGGTGGTGACTGGTTGTGTGAGCAGGACGTAGTCGAATACTTCGTCAACAACGCCACCAACGAAATGATCCAGCTGGAGCACTGGGGTTGCCCCTGGAGCCGCAAGCCGGATGGCAAGGCCAACGTCCGCCGTTTCGGCGGGATGAAGATCCCGCGCACCTGGTTCGCCGCAGATAAATCCGGTTTCCACATTCTGCACACCCTGTTCCAGACCTCCATCAAGTATCCGACCATCAAGCGCTACGATGAGCACTTCTGTCTGGATCTGATCGTGGAAGATGGTCGCGTTCAGGGCGTACTGACCTTTGATATCCAGAACGGTATCACCCGCTTTATCCAGGCCAAATCCGTGGTGCTGGCGACTGGCGGTGCCGGTCGCGTTTACCGCTACAACACCAACGGTGGCATCGTCACCGGTGACGGCATGGCGCTGGCCTACCGTCACGGCGTACCGCTGCGTGATATGGAGTTCGTCCAGTATCACCCGACCGGTCTGCCGGGCACCGGCATCCTGATGACCGAAGGTTGTCGTGGTGAGGGTGGCATCCTGCTGAACAAGGATGGCTACCGCTACCTGCAAGACTACGGCTTGGGCCCGGAAACCCCGGTTGGCCAGCCGAAGAACAAACACATGGAGCTGGGTCCCCGTGACCGTCTCTCCCAGGCATTCTGGCAAGAGCAGCAGAAAGGCCGCGTGATCCAGGGCCCGATGGGGGACGTGGTTCACCTCGACCTGCGCCACCTCGGCGAGAAGTACCTGAAAGAGCGTCTGCCTTTCATCTGCGAACTGGCCAAGGCCTACGTGGGTGTGGATCCGGTCAAGGAGCCGATCCCGGTACGTCCGACTGCCCACTACACCATGGGTGGTATCGAAACTGACGGCAAGTGCGCAACCCGCATGCCAGGCCTCTACGCCGCTGGCGAGTGTGCCTCCGTTGGCCTGCACGGTGCCAACCGTCTGGGTTCCAACTCCCTGTCCGAAATCGTGGTATTCGGCAAGGTGGCCGGTGAACAGGCAGCCGACTTCGCGGCAACCCAGCAGCACGGCAACACCGAAGCGCTGGTCGCCAAGGCCGAGCAGTTGATCAAGCAGCACCTCTCGCTGATGGATATCGACGGGACCGAAAACCCGGCCGACATCCGCAATGAGCTGGGCATGTCCATGGAAGCCGGTGTCGGTATCTACCGTACCGAAGAGCTGATGCAGGGCACCATCGACAAGATCAACGAGCTCAAAGCCCGTTACAAGAAGATCAAGATCAACGACAAGTCCTCTGTCTTCAACACCGATCTGCTGTACGCCATCGAACTGGGCTACATGCTGGACGTTGCCGAAGCCATGGCTCACTCCGCCATCAACCGTAAAGAGTCTCGTGGTTCCCACCAGCGTCTGGACGGTTATGAGGAGCGTGATGACGTGAACTTCCTCAAGCACACTCTCTCCTTCTATGCACCGGAAGGGGCCCCGACCATCGATTACTCCGATGTGAAGATCACTAAATCCCAACCGGCAAAACGTGTGTACGGTTCCGAGGGTGAGAAACAAGACGAGGCTAAGAAGAATGGCTGAGATGATCGAAATTGAAATCCTGCGCTACCGTCCGGAGCAGGATAACGAGCCCTGGATGCAAACCTTCCAGGTGCCTTACCTCAAAGAGATGTCCCTGCTGGATGCGCTGCAGTACATCAAGGATCACCTGGACTCTACCCTGAGCTTCCGCTGGTCCTGCCGGATGGCGATCTGCGGCTCCTGCGGCATGATGGTCAATGGCGTACCCAAGCTGGGTTGCAAAACCTTCCTGCGTGACTATCTGCCAGGCAAGATGACCATTGAACCGCTCAACAACTTCCCGATTGAGCGTGACCTGGTCGTCGATATGTCCGATTTCATCGAGAAGCTGGAGAGCATCAAGCCCTACATCATCCCGAGCGAACCGCGCAGCCTGTGCGATGGCGAGTACACCCAGACTCCGGCGGATATGGCGAAGTATCACCAGTTCTCCATGTGCATCAACTGTGGTCTGTGCTACGCAGCCTGCCCGCAGTATGGCATCAACAAGAAGTTCACCGGTCCGGCGGCACTGGCTCTGGCCTATCGCTACAACGCCGACAACCGCGACAGCGCGTCCAAAGAGCGGATGAAGATCATCAGCCAGGACGAAGGTGTCTGGGGTTGTACCTTCGTGGGCTACTGCTCCGAAGTGTGCCCGAAAGGCGTGGATCCGGCCGCAGCCATCCAGCTTGGCAAGGTCGAGAGCGCCAAGGACTACATGATCGCCATGTTCAAGCCAGATTGAGATCAGGAATGAGACCATGAACAACACCAATAGCAAACGTAAGCCTTACGTCCGCGAAATGAAGAAAGACTGGTGGCTGAAGAATGCCTTCTACACCGGTTACATGATCCGTGAAGGCACCAGTATCTTCGTCTCCATCTACGCCGTTGTGCTGATGTGGGGTCTGATGCGTCTGGTTCAGGGTCAGGAAGCGTTCAACGGCTGGCTGGAATCCCTGCAAAGCCCGATCGCCATCCTGTTCCATGTCATCGCACTGGCGGCGTGCCTGTTCCATGCCAAAACCTGGTTCGCCCTGGCGCCGAAAGCCATGCGTATCTTCCGTGGTGAAGACCTGGTACCGGAGAAGCCGATCGTTCTCGCCCAGTATGTGGCGCTGGCGGTGGTGTCCCTGCTTGTCCTGATCATCGTGGCCTGAGGAGAAATCAATGAGACGTTCTGACGAACCAATTTACTGGGGTCTGTTTGGTGCGGGTGGCATGGTCGTTGCCATGCTGCTGCCGGTCATTGTCCTCATCACCGGTCTGCTGGTACCCATGGGTATCATGGACGTGGAAGCCATGAGCTATGACCGCGTGCACGCGTTCGCCAGCTCCTGGTGGGGTGCCTGCATCCTGCTGGTGATCATCGCCCTGCCAATCTGGCACGGCATGCACCGTATCTACCACGGTCTGCACGATCTGGGGATCCACACCACCAAGCTGCACCACTATGTGTTCTATGGCTTTGCCTTCCTGGTATCTGCCATTACCGTCGGCCTGCTGATGGTGCTGGTACTCCAGTAATCACATTTGACTGATTGACCAAACCGGGCCTCGTGCCCGGTTTTTTATTGTCCCTGATTAACCAAAAGGGCCAGCCGGTTTGCACCGGCTGGCCCTCTGTTCATCTGCTCCCCCTGAATGACAGCAATCCTTCGTAATTACTCCATCGGTGGCAAGAAGCGGCGCATCACCTCATCCCCATGCCCTCCTTCCTGAAACGCCACCAGCGCCTGATTGAGGGTGTTCACCAGCTCATGGGCGCGAGGGGAGCCCTTGCTCACCAGCAGATAGAATCCCTTGCGGCTGGGCAGGACAAGGTTGAGCAACCCGCTCTCGCTGCGGTAGATGCCAAGGCTGATACCACTCACCAGCGGTTCGATTTCACTTGGCAAAAAGTCGCAGCGATCCCGCCCCATCATGTCCAAAGCCTGCTGCAACTGCTTGACCCGGCGTGGCTCCTGCGCAATCCCGTAGGGTGTGTAGTTGTAGCCAATCACCCCGCACACCCGGGAACGATTGACCGTCTGCAGATCCGGCGGTTCGGGGTAGCGGCGCTTGAGATAGAAGAAACCGAGGTGGGTGTAATAGAGGGGCACGCTGTAGAAGGCAAACTCGGCCCGCTCCGGCTTGTAACTGGCATCCCAGGTCAGCTCGCACAGACCATTCTGGCGATAATCCGCCAGCTCCTGCTGCACCCGCGCCCAGGGCAGATAGCGGATCTGGTGCGAGAGCCCGCTCTGTTGCAGGGCATCGAGCACCAGCGTCGTCGCCGAACCGGTCAGGCGGCTGGTATCGGGCACCCCGTCCTTGCGCTCCCAGTAGGTAAAGGGGGCCCACTCGTTGCCCTCCCCCAGACAGATCTTCACTGGTGGCTCTTGCCCCCATAGCGCGGGGGACAAGATGGCCATCGCCAATCCCGCCCACCATGTACCCGCTCGTTTCATCTCCCGCTCCCGGACTGTTTATCCCTCTTGCAGCTTAGCCCAGAAGGGATAGAGCTCACTTTGCTGGGGCGCTTTCATGCCACAACGCCAGCAAGTTGGCCGGAATGGCACCATAACGAAGCTGCGGCGTCTGATGCCAGTCAGCCAGCTTTTGCAGGGCTTTCGCCAGATCCTGTGCAAGCGTACGGGTCACTCTCACCCCGGCTTCCAGATAGAGGCTCTTGATCTCGAAGATCCCCTGCTGGCGATGGGCCTTGGCATCCATCCTGCCCACCAGCTTGCCGCGATGGAGCAAAGGCAACACGAAGTAACCGAACTGACGCTTGGGGGCCGGGGTATAGCATTCGATGCGATAGTCGAAGTTGAACAGCTCACTGGCCCGTTTGCGATCCCACACCAGCGGGTCAAACGGCGACAAGGCCGTGGTATGGGTTGCCTTGAGGGTGCCCGCCTGTGCCCTTGCCAGCTCATCGGCCAGCGAGGCGTGCACAAAAGCGCCGTGCTGCCACCCCTCCACTCGTACCGGCAACAGCTCCCCCTCGTCCGCCAGTTGATGGAGCAAGGCGTCATATTTGCCGCGCCGCAGCCGGTAGTAGTCCGCAACCCAGCCAGTTTTGACCAGCCCCAACGCCCGGCAGCTGGCGCGCACCATATCCCGCTGCGCCAGCTCGACGCTTGGCAGGTCCCGCTGGTCGCTCCACTCGGGGATGACCCGCTCGGCGAGATCATAGACCCGCTGAAAGTTGCGCCGCTCCCGCACCATCAGCTGACCTGTGGTAAAGAGCACCTCCAGATGGCGCTTCTCCGGTTTCCAGTCCCACCAGCCATTCCCCTTGCCGGTTGTGCGTTCAAAGTCAGCCGCCCGCACCGGGCCGTGCTGGCGAATGCGTTCGATAAGCTGGCCAATCTCCTGCTGATGGGTAGCGAGCCAGTTGGCTGAAAACTTCCACCCCATGGCGACGGGGTCGAGCATCCGGTGGCGCAGCAGCCGGTAATCCTCGCGGGGCACAAAGCAGGCCTCGTGGGCCCAATATTCGAAGATCTCGCCGTCGGCCAGCAGCTGCTCCAGCCAACGCGGTTCGTACTGGCCAAGGCGGCTAAAGAGCACCAGATAGGGACTGCGAGCCACCACCGAGATGGTATCGATCTGCAGTAGCGCCATGCGGCGGATGGTGGCCAGCAGATCGGCCGGAGTCGCCTTGCTGCGGCGGGGGGCGAGCAGCCCTTGCGCCGCCAGTTGCAGATGACGGGCATCTTGCAGTGACAAATGGGTAATCGACATCAACAACCGCTCCCTGGTATCTGACCATCGCGCGCCCGGCGGATAGCCAACAAAACCAGGGGAGGCCCCAAGCTGGCATGCCTCCCCACCCTTTTTTGCCTGCGCCGCTATGAGTGGGCCGGGGGCAAGACCAGCTGATTCACCACCAGCATGATCTCTTGATAAGTGGCCTCTACCGTCTCGGGGGTCGGCTCCAGAATAAGGTCATCGGCATAGCCGTTGATGAGAGAGGTGATCTGGCGCGCCAGTCGCCGGGCATCGCCCGCCACAAACTCGCCGCTGTCGATCCCCTTTTGCAGGATCTGCTCCAGCACCTCGCGCCACGCCAGAATGATTTTGCGGTAGCTCTCGGCAAACACAGGGTCGCGCAGCGACTCGTTCCAGGCATCCAGATAGATGGCCCAGGAGGCATCCTGACTGGTCGGCAGGTTGTCCCGCACAAAGAGCGGCAACGCTTCGCGGGCTGGCAGCGGCAATAGCCACTCCCGCTGCTCGGTTATCTCCTGATAGGTGAAACGCTCCACGGCACAGAGGCAGAGCTCCTTCCAATCCTTGAAGTAGTGGTAGACGTGGCTGCGCGCCAGACCGGTGCGCTCGGCAATATCACGGGTTGACGATGCCGCCATCCCCTTCTCTCGAAACAGGGCCAGTACGGCCTCGATGATCATCTCTTTGCGCTGTTCTGCTGATGGGCGTGCCATCTGACCTCCTGCGATATCAATCGATCTGCTTGACTTTGAGCAGTCGCTCAAACAAACTTTGAGCACTCGCTCAAACTTAGCGTTTCCGACATCTTAGGAGATAACCCATGACAACACCAACCACTTCGGCAGCCAGTTGCGACGAGCAGGCCACGCCGTTGCCACACTCGGCCGGTCGTTCGCTGGGGGCGATTGCACGGGCCAATCCCCTCAAACTGGCGGGCACCTTCTCGCTGGTGGCCCTCGAAAACATCCTGCTGGTGGTCTATCCCTTGTTCGCCGGCTTTGCCATCGACGCCATCGTCAAGGGCCGGTGGCTGCAGGCTTCAAGCTACGCCCTGATCGTGCTGCTGTTCTGGCTCATCGGCGCCCTGCGCCGGGCGGTCGATACCCGCACCTTTACCCATATCTATGCGGCACTGGCGGTGCCGGTGATCCTGACCCAACGCCAGCAGCAGGAGGGGCAATCTACCATAGTGGCGCGGGTCACTCTGGCGCGGGAGTTTGTCGACTTCTTCGAGAAACATATCCCGATCCTGGCCACCAGCCTGATCTCCATCGTCGGGGCGGCCGTGATGCTGATGGTGATCGAGTTCTGGGTCGGCATCGCTTGCATGGGGGTATTGCTGCTGTTCGGCCTGCTGCTGCCCGGCTTTTCGCGCAAGAACCAGCTGCTGCACGAGCGGCTCAACGATCGGCTGGAACACGAGGTCAAACTGGTCACTCATGCCCAGTCAACCAGCCTCGCCCGCCACTACCGCGCGCTGGCCTGGCTCCGCATCCGGATTTCGGATCGGGAAGCACTCGCCTTTCTGGCGGTCGGTATCAGCGCCGCTCTGCTGTTCCTACTGGCCATCACCATGCTGATGGCCCAGCCCCTGGTCTCAGCAGGCCATGTCTATGCTGTGATGACCTACCTCTGGAACTTTGTCACCAGCCTGGATGAGGGGCCCGGTCTTGCCGATCAGCTGGCCCGGCTGCGAGACATAGGCCGACGGGTCAATACCGCCCAACCCGATTGAATGATTTGACATTTTGTATCTGTAACCGGAGTAGAAGATGAATCCGACCACCCTTTGCCAACGAGCGTTGACCATGTGCATCAGCTGTTTTTTCCTCGCCGCCTGCGGCCCCAAGATGAGCGACTTTGAGCCCAACACCAGCTACTGGTTCAAGGAAAAACCGGCAGAGGAGAGTGCCCCGCTGGCGCAAGACATGAAGGTGGATATCGCCATCATAGGTGGCGGCTACAGCGGCCTCTCCAGCGCCTGGCATCTGGCCAAGGCCAATCCGTCGCTCAAGATCGCCATCTTCGAAGCCAAGCAGGTGGGCAGTGGCGCCTCGGGCCGCAACGGCGGCATGGTGTTGCCGGGCTCCGAGGTGATGGATCTCTATGAAGAGGGGGAAGCGAGCAAGCGCCACTACGACCTCACCGTCGCCAGCATGCGCAAGCTGCAGGCGCTGGTCGCATCAACCGGCGTCGAGGCTGACCTCAAGCTCGATGGCTATGTGGAGGCGATCCTCGATGAGGAGGATATCGCCGAGTACCGCGACTATGTGAAAACCGCCAATCGCCTCGGCATCCCGCTCCAGTACTGGAACGCCGATACCACAGAGGCAAAACTCGGCACCGATCGCTACGTGGGGGCGGTCTACGACCCCAATGGCGGTCAGGTACACGCCATGAAGCTGGTCAATGCCCTGCGCAAGGCGGTGGAGCAGGCGGGCGTCACCATCTACGAGCAGAGCCCGGTAATGGGGATCAAGGAGGGCAAGCAGATCGAACTGAATGTGGCCGACAAGTACAAGGTGACCGCCGACAGCATAGTGCTGGCGACCAACGGCTATACCTCCAAGCTTGGCTACTTCAGCGGCCGGGTCTTTCCGGTGCACGCCCAGAGCGCCGTCACCGAGCCGCTTACCCGGGATCAGCTCAACGCCATTCAGTGGCAGAGCAAGGTGCCCTACTACGACACCCGCAATATCCTGTTCCATCTGGTGTTGACCCCGGATAACCGCATCGTCATCGGCGGCGGCAATGCCGAGTACGTCTTCAACGACGGCCTCAATTACAAGGGCGACCTCGACCGGGTCAGCGCCATGATGATGACCGAGCTGGTGACACTCTATCCGGCCCTCAAGGGGATCAAGTTTGAACAGGTGTGGGACGGGGTACTCGGCATGACCGGCGACAGCACCGAAGCGGTGGGGGTGATGGGGGATCACAAGAACATCTACTACGCCCTCGGCTACAACGGCCACGGCATCAACCTCTCCTTCCTGTTTGGTGACATCGTGGCCAGCCTCTATCAAGGCAAGGATCACCCCTGGTTCAACCACGCGGAGCAGACCCTGCCGATGTGGCTGCCGCCGGAGCCATTCAAGTCAATTGGCGTCAAGTCCACTCTGATGTTCTATCACTGGCAGGATCGCGGCTATCTGGAGCCATAACGCGCTATGTATCTGCCAACCTGCGGTTTGGCCCGCAGCACTGACATCCATTTTCCATGGCTGCCCGACACACTGCGGGGTGATAGAGCGGGCAGCATGGGTTGGCAGCAGCAACCGACGTTTGACAAGAGACGCCAGCATTGCTGGCTGACACTGAATTAGCTAAATCTCGCGCGAATTTTTTTACTATCAATGGAGAGTCAACATGCGTGCATTTCCGGTATTAAAAGGCACTATTTTTTCGCTGATCGCGTTGAGTGGCACACTCGCTACCAACGCCTTCGCCAACGAGGAAAATATCGCCAGGTTTTACGATGACAATCAGAGTTACTGGGCTCAGTTCTTGCCCAACGTAAACGCCAGCCTCAATAAAGATATTGATGTGGATGTCGCCGTCATCGGCGGTGGATATACGGGATTATCTGCCGCATACCATATCAAGAAGTCCAATCCGGCCAGCACTGTGGTTATGTTGGAAGCAAAGCGGGTCGGTAATGGCGCATCTGGCCGTAATGGTGCTCTGGTGTTGGCGCAAACCTATAGCGAAGGCGGCTTTGTGATGGGTGATCACAAAGCGAATCATAAAGAGATTTATGACATTACCGTCAATAGCATGCACCGGATTAAACGGTTGGCCGAATCGACCGGCATTGACCCGGGGTACGTACTCAATGGCCAATCGTTGGGGATTTTTAACCCTGAAAATATGGATGATGCCAAAGAGTATGTGGCTCAGGCCAAAAAACTGGGCATGCCGATTGAATTGTGGGGCAAAGAGAAAGCCGTAAATATGCTCGGCTCACCAGCGCTGATCGGTGCGGTATATGATCCCAATGGCGGCATGGTCAACCCGGGCAAGCTGGTCGCCGCGCTCAAGAAACTGGCGGAAGATGCCGGGGTCGTCATCTATGAAAACAGCCCGGTGCTGGAATATGAAGAAGATGGCAAGCTGATTTCATTGCCAGTCAAGGTCAATGACAAACGCTATGAAGTTACCGCAAAAAATATTGTCGTGGCAGCTAATGCCTATGCCGGGAAGACGCTTGGCTTCAAGCCTGATGATATTGAACCCTCTCACACTCAAGTGGCAGTCACGGCCCCACTGACGGATGCGCAATACAACAGTATTGGCTGGAAAAACAACATCTCATGGTATGACGACCAATATGCCGGAACGGACAGTGATGCCACCTACCACATGGTCATGACCGCTGACCATCGCATTGTTATTGGTGGTGGTAGCGTCGAATACAATGAGGGGGATGACCTGCAGTACCCCGGTGATTTGAAAAAGATTGAAGCTCAAATCTCCAAGCGTATTGGTGAGCTCTATCCATCAATAAAAGGGATAAAAATTGAAAAAACCTGGGACGGGATCATTGCAGAAACCACAACCAAGAATGAAATGATCGGCGTCACCGGTACGAATCAGAATATTTATTATGCCCTTGGATATAACGGCGGACAGGGCGTTAACGTTGCCTTCTTGTTTGGCGAGCTGGTCTCCAAGCTCTACAACAAACAAGATGACAAATTGTTGAGCATCATGCTGGATAAATAACTGATAACGTTAAATGCAGGGCATTTAACTACTTCCTAAAACCATCCATCAGCAGGCACGCCTCAGGGCGTGCCTTTTTGCAATACCGCCACATCGGCGTGGGGGAAGCTGAGCTCGGCCTGCCAGCTGGCGGCCAACACCTGAAACGATGCCTCGGCAAAGAAGACGATGTGGGTCGGGTCGTGGCGATAGCGCCAGTTTTTGAACCGCTCGTCACCGAGCACCCGCTGGGTCTGCAGCACCAGCACGCCGCCGGGTTTGAGGCAAGCCCACAACTGCTCCAGCACGGCGCGTGGCTCGGCAATATGTTCGATCACCTCGGTACTGGTGATGAAGTCGTACTGGTGCGTCAGCAACTCGGGAAAATCGGCATAGAACTTGTCATACCCCGCCATCTGGTAACCCGCCTCGCCCCCCATCGCCACCAGCGCCGGGCCCGGGCCACAACCAAAATCGAGGCCACTGGCAGGGGTTGGCACCCGGCTCAACACCTCGCCAAAGGCCCGCATCAGAAAAGTGCGATAACGGGGATCATCCACCCGGTTGTCGTGACCGTCATAGACCGCCTTCTCCGCCGCCTCATCCAGATGATCCGCCTCGTCCAGCCAGACCAGCTCGCACACGAGGCAGCGATGATAGCGCTTGCCTGCCACCGGCAGGGGATAACTGCGATGGCTGGCGCACAGGGGACAGCAGACGGTGGATGACATGGCGTTTCCTCTTGGGTGCTTCCTGTTGGATAACAGCGGCGCAGATTGCCTGCCCGTCGCGTCGCTGACAACTTTTTTTGCTGCTTAAGGGTTTCTTAAGTTTGGGCTTTTACTCTCAAACCATCGCAAGAGAAGGAGTCACCCATGACCATCGAGATCCAAGCCCCCTACAGGTTGATCCTGGCCGAGTCCCCGCAGCAGGTCATGGCGCTGCAAACCTATATCCAGGCCGCCTATACCCTCGAGTTCAACGCCCGTATCCCCCATTTTCTCCCCTGCCTGCTGGGGCTCTATCGGGCGGACGGGACGCTGGTCGGTGCCTGTGGTCTCAATCATGCCAGTGAGGGACCTCTCTATCTGGAACAGTATCTGGAGCAACCCATCGAGGTCGCCATCAACACCCGCCTCGGGGTCTATCCGGCACGCAACCGCATTATCGAAGTGGGCAATCTGGCCTGCAGCGAACCGGGCAATGCCCGCCTGATGTTTGCGGCCCTGTGTCGTCTGCTGTGTGAAAACGCCCTCGACTACGTGGTCTTTACCGGCACCGCCAAGCTGCGCAACAGCTTTGCCCGTCTGCAACTCAATCCGGTGGAGCTGGCCCCTGCACAGGCCCATCAGGTGGGTGCCGACGCCGATGCCTGGGGTGAGTACTACCGTTGCCAACCCAAAGTGATGGTCGGTGACATCAATCAGGGGCGCGAGGTGCTGGCCCAGAGCAGCCTGCTGCTCAATCTGCTGGCGCCCATGCCAGTGCTTTTTACCGATGCAACCCTGACCTGTGAGAAAAGGTGCGCCCAATGAGCCTGTTCGACGCCATCGCCAAACATGCCCGCGATAATCCGCAATCGCCTGCGCTGCTGAGCAGCCAGCAGCGCCTCGATTATCAGACCCTGTGGCAGCAGATCCAGCGTCTGGCCAGCCAGCTGCAACAGCTCGAGATCAGCCGTCTGGCGCTGCAACTGGACAACGGCCTGCCCTGGGCGCTGCTGGATCTGGCCTGTACCAAAGCAGGGATCGTAGTCATCCCGGTGCCCCACTTCTTCAGTCAGGCCCAGCAGGCCTGGTTGCTGGAGAGCAGCGGTGCCGATGCGCTGGTCGGCCCATATCATCAGGGGTGGCATGCCGCCGAGCCGCTCTCGCTGATCACCGGCGAGCTGCCATTGTGGCGCCATACCCCGACCAATCGACCGGCGCTGCCCAAGGGCACCGCCAAGATCACCTACACCTCCGGCACCACGGGCCAGCCCAAGGGCGTCTGCCTGTCCCTGAGCCAGATGATGGCGGTGAGCCATGCGCTGGCCGAGCGGGTCGCGCCAGCCAAGGTGGAAAAACACCTGACCCTGCTGCCGCTGGCGACCCTGCTTGAGAACATCACCGGCCTCTATGTGCCGCTGCTGACCGGTGCCTGCAGCCGTATTCCGTCCCTCGGTGAGCTCGGTTTCACCGGCTCCAGTTCGCTCAACCCTGCCATGCTGGGAGAAGCCCTGCTGCGCTGGCCGACCCACAGTCTGGTGCTGGTGCCCGAACTGCTGCGTTTGCTGCTGGCACTCTGCACCAGCACACCGACGCTGGCCCAACAGCTCAAAAGCCTGCGCTTTATTGCCGTCGGTGGCGGCAAGGTGGCCCCCGACCTGATCAAACACGCCCGCCAGCTCGGCCTGCCGGTGTATGAGGGGTATGGCCTCTCGGAGTGCGGCTCCGTGGTGGCGCTCAACAGCCCGGATGCTGACAAGCCCGGCAGCGTGGGTCGCCCCCTGCCCCACTGTCAGGTCACCATCGCCAGCGACGGCGAAATTATGGTGAGCGGTAGCGCCATGCTGGGGTATCTCGGTAGCAGCGAACCGGCTCCCGAGCAGATCGCCACTGGCAAACCTTCTGCCATGCAGATCGCCACCGGTGATCTCGGTCATCTGGATGATGAGGGCTACCTCCATATCACCGGGCGCAAGAAGAATGTCCAGATCACCGCCTTTGGCCGCAACTTCTCACCGGAGTGGGTGGAAGCCGAGGCCCAGCTCTGCCCCGCCATCGCCCGCATCGTGGTCTTTGGCGATGGTCAACCCGCCAACGTGGCGCTGATCCAGCCCCTGCCGGGCAAAGAGGCAGATCTGCCACGCCAGATCGCCGGTCTGAACCAGCGGCTGCCCGATTATGCCCGGCTGCACCACTGGTTGCCGGTGGCACTGGATCAACATCCCGGGCTGCTGACCGCCAACGGGCGTCCCCGTCGCAACGAGATTTACCAACACTTTTCCCAACAAATTAGCCAATGCCTTACCGGAGAATCGTCATGAGCTTCTATCAGACTCTGCAACAAGCCACTGCCAGTGAGCGTGAGCATCTGTTCAACGCCCCCATCATCGAAGCCTGCCGCCGTGGCGACATCAGCCGTGATACTTATCTCGCCTTTCTGGCGCAGGCTTACTACCACGTGCGCCACACAGTTCCGCTCCTGATGGCAACCGGCGGCAAGCTGGGTCAGGAGTACGAGTGGGTGCGTGGCGCCCTTGCCGAGTACATCGACGAGGAGTATGGCCATCAGGAGTGGATCCTCAATGACATCCGCGCCTGTGGCGGTGATGCCGAGGCGGTGCGCCACGGCCAGCCCGGGCTGCCCATCGAGCTGATGGTGGCCTTCCTCTACGACCAGATCCAGCGCGGCAACCCCATGGGCTTCTTCGGCATGGTGCAGGTACTGGAAGGCACCAGCGTGGCCATCGCCCTCACCGTCGCCGACCAGCTGAAAAAGGGCCTCGGCCTGCCACCGCAGGCGATGAGCTACCTGAGCTCTCACGGCACCCTGGATCAGGAACACCTCAAGTTCTTTGAATCCCTGATGGATCGGGTCGAAAGTCCGGCGGATCAAGCCGCCATCATTCACTCGACCAAGGTGGTCTACCGCCTCTATGGCGAGATGCTCTACAACCTCACCGCCACACCGTAAGTCGGCAGCGGATCAGCAGACAGCAAAAAGGGAACCCACACCATGAATCTTGAAGGGAAACTCGTGCTGCTCACCGGCGCCAGCGGTGGCATAGGTGAAGAGCTGGCGCAGGAGCTGGCGGCCCAGGGGGCCCACCTGCTGCTGCACGGACGTCGCGGTCCGGCGCTGGATCGGCTGTGCAAGTCACTGCCGCATCCCGAGCGCCATCAGGTGGTGCTCGCCGACCTCGGCTCTGCGCAGGAGCGGGCCAAGCTGTTGCAACACCCGGCGCTGGAGAACGGGCTCGACATCCTGATCAACAACGCCGGCTGCAATCAGTTTGCCTGGTTGGAAGATCAGAGCTTCGAACAGGTGGAGCGCCAGCTGCTGCTCAATATCGAGGCACCGATCCAGCTCACCCGGGTACTGCTGCCCAGATTGCGCAAGCCGGGGATCATCATGAACATGGGTTCGAGCCTGGGCAGCATTGGCTACCCCGGTTACAGCGTTTACTGCGCCAGCAAATTTGCCATGCGCGGCTTTAGCGAGGCGCTGGGACGGGAGCTGGAGGGCAGCGGTATCAAGGTGCTGCACTTCGCCCCCCGCGCTACCCGCACCAAGCTCAACTCCGAGGCCGCCTATGAGATGAATGCGGCGCTCGGCACCCAGACCGACAGCCCGCAGGAGGTGGCCGAAGAGGCCGTCATCGCCCTGTGCAACGAAACCCGCCGCAGCTGGCTCGGCTGGCCGGAAAAACTGTTCGTGCGGCTCAATGCCCTGCTACCCGGCATCGTCGACAAGGCGCTGGCCAGACAGCTGCCAATTATCAAACGTTATGCCCGTCATCTTCAGCCAAGGACGACTGATACCAGCGCCAACAGTGCGCCACAACCAGACTTGTCCCGCCCGATCCCGACCAAGAAGGAGCATTAATATGAACTTTTTCCGTCAATCCGTGACCTCTTGTGCCATCGCCATCCTGCTGGGATCCTCCTCGGTCATGGCTGCGGATGATGCCCTCGCGCCCATCCAGCAGCAGTGGGCGGTCTGCCAGTATCAACAGAGCGGCAAGGCGAAAGAGAGCTGCCTCGAAACCCTGAGCACCCAGGCCGAAGCGGCCAGCGCCAAGGAGCCTTTTCGCGCCGATCTGCTGATCTGGTCTGCCATCGTCAAGAGCACCTGGGCGGGGGCCAAAGGGGGGCTGGGGGCACTGGGTCTGGTGAAAGAGGCCAAGGCCAAGCTGGAGCTGGCGCTCAAGCAGGATCCCAAGGCGCTGGACGGCTCTGCCTACACCAGTCTGGGCTCGCTCTACTATCAGGTGCCCGGCTGGCCGGTCGGCTTTGGCGATGACGAGAAGGCGGAGCAACTGCTCAAGCAGGCGCTGGCCATCAATCCGGATGGCATCGACCCCAACTTCTTCTATGGCGATTTCCTGCTGGATCAGGGTCGCAAGGCAGAGGCCAAAACCTACCTCGACAAGGCGCTGACCGCCCCGGCCCGCCCGGGCCGCGAAGTGGCCGATGAAGGGCGCAGAATGGAGATCCGCGAAAAACTGGCCAAGCTATAAATCCCTGATGGATCAAAGATCTATTTAAACTCTGCCCACCAGCTTGCATACTGGTGGGCAGCGTTGTTTATGCCACGGCAAGCCCTGGCGCTGAGCCACATCGCGACACCCAACAAACAGGGAGAAAAGAATGCGGATCCTGCTGGTAGAAGATGATGTGATGCTGGGGGATGGTATGCAGGATGCACTGCGCCATAGCGGCTACACGGTGGACTGGCTGCAACAGGGATTGCCCGCCCTGACGGCCCTAAAGAGCGACGAGTTCGCCGCCCTGATCCTCGATCTCAACCTGCCCGACATCGATGGCCTCAGCCTGCTGCGCAAGCTGCGCCGGGAGGGCCACCAGCTGCCGGTGCTGATCCTCACCGCCCGCGATGCGCTGGACGATCGGGTGATCGGCCTCGATGCCGGTTCTGACGACTACATGGTCAAGCCCTTCGCCCTGCAGGAACTCAACGCCCGCCTGCGCGCCCTGGTTCGCCGCAGCAAGGGGCAGGCCCAAGCGGTGCTGGAGTATGGCGATATCCTCATCTATCCCGAATCCCAGCAGGTCACCTATCAGGGGGAGGCGGTCAAACTCACCCCCCATGAATACAAGCTGCTGCAGGAGCTGATCAGCCAGAGCGGCCGGGTGCTGAGCAAGGATCAGCTGCAACAGAGCCTCTACGGCTGGGACGAGGGGGCCGAGAGCAACGCGGTAGAGGTGCATATCCACCATCTGCGCAAGAAGTTCTACAGCGACCTCATCCGCAATATTCGCGGGGTCGGCTACATCATTCCCCAGCTCGAACAGCCAAGCCGGACACCCGCACGATGAAACGTCCCCGCTCCATCCGCCGCTTTCTGCTCACCGGTATCCTGACGATGGTGAGCCTGAGTCTCACCATCAGCGCCTTTATTGGCTACATGGAGGCGAGTCACGAGATGGAGGAGCTGTTTGATGCCCGCCTCGCCCAGTCGGCCCGCATCACCAACCAGCTGCTGGCCCGCTACATGGCTCAGCAGGGGCAGCTGCCCGCCAATGGCGCCGTCTATCAGGAGTGGGAGGCGCAAAATCCCGATGAGTGGCAAAAAGATCCCGGCCTCAACCTGACCGGCGAGGATCGGGAGATCACCCCCTACGGCCACGAGTTCGAGCGCAATCTCTACTTCCAGCTGCTCGATGAAAAGGGCGGCCTGCTGCTGCGCGCCCCCAGCGCCCCGGAGCAGCCACTGGTCACCCTGGCCATCGGCTTCGACACGGTCGAAAAAGATCGCCACCAGTGGCGCACCTTCACCCTCTACAACCAGCAGGAGCAGACCTGGCTGGTGGTGGCGGAGCGGGATGACGAGCGCAGCGAACTGGCCAGCAAGATGGCCACCCTCACCATGCTGCCGCTGCTGATCACCCTGCCCTTCCTGCTGGCCCTGCTCTGGTGGCTCATCACCCGCGGGCTGGCCCCCCTGCGCCAGCTGGCCCAAGCCATCAGCGAACGCCATCCCGCCAACCTGAGCCCGCTCAGCCTCAAGGTAAGCGCTCAGGAGCTGACCCCGCTCACCAACGAGATCAACCGGTTGATGCTGGCGCTGGCGGAGACCATAGAGCGGGAGAAACAGTTCACCAACGAGGCGGCCCACGAGCTGCGCACCCCGCTGGCGGTGCTGCGCATCCACAGTGAAAATGCCCTTGCAGCCGATGATGACGCCAGCCGCCAACAGTCCCTGCACAAGATGCTGCAGGCCCTCGATCGCAGCGATCGGCTGATCCGCCAACTGTTGACCCAGGCCCGTATTGATAACCAGCAGGGGCTGGTATTAACCGAACTGGAGGTGGGTCACCTGCTGCAAGGCACCCTCGCGACGCTGGCTCCCATTGCCCTCAAAAAGGATCAGCAGCTGTCGCTTGAGTGTGAATTGCCGCTGCTGGTGATGGGGCAGGCCACCCTGCTCGACTTGCTGTTCAGTAATCTCATCGACAATGCGCTGCGCTACACCCAGCCGGAGGGCGAGATCAAGGTACGGGTTCAGCGGGAGGGCAACCGGGTGAGGGTGGATGTGAGCGACAACGGCCCCGGCATTCCCGCCAGCGCCTTGCCCCGGCTGTGTGAACGCTTCTTTCGGGTCAATCCCCAGCAGGGGGATGGCGTCGGCCTCGGCATGGCCATCGTCTCGCGCATCGCCCAGCTGCACGGCGCCGATCTCGATGTCCACAACCGGCCGGAAGGGGGGCTGGAGGTGAGCGTTTTACTCCCGCTGCCGCCGGCAAGATAAGCGATAAGCAAACAGCCCGCGATGCGGGCTGTTTGCTTTCAATGACAAGCTGGCTGTACGGTAAAGGTTCGACTGGAGTCCACCGGGCCCAGCTCGGCCAGCAGGCGGCGGCCCAGCAGCACCGGATAGATCATCTTGCTGCGATCCCGCAGGGTGAACCACTCCTCATACACCTTGTCCCCCAGACAGATGGACATGGTCACCGTGGGCCGCTGCTCCATGCCGCCAGCCCCGCGCACCGTCACGCTGCGCTCGACCCGCCGCTCGAACTGCTGTTTGACCAGTTTGCCGCTGTCGGCATCGGTCACCACCAGCATGAAGCGCACCCATGGCTTGCCATCCCGTTTGAATCTGGTGATGGAGCGAGCATCGAGGGAAGAGGTGAGTGCGCCGGTGTCGAGTTTCATCTTCACCGCCACGCCGGTGGGCAAAATAAGTCCCTTCTCAATCCAGCCATAGCTGGTCGGGGTCTCTGCCAGTGCATTGCCACACAGTGCCACCATCAGGGTCATTCCCACCATCATCTTGCCCATTTTACGGTCCTGCCTTGTCAATCCTGCGCCCAGATCTACCACAGTCGCCTCGGGGGTCAATCCGATTTATTTCAGTGAGTTGGATAATGCCGGGCGGATCAGGAGAGAGGCGACAAAGAGTGGCAAGACGGCGGTCCAAGCGGGCGGGAATATCGACGGGGAGCAAGGCACCGAGCGGTGCTGGATGAAACTGGTGGTTAACCTCAGGTTGTGACGCCAAAGGCTACCACAACAGTGAGTGAATTATCAGTCTTGTTCTGGAGGGATTTTTGCCTACACTGTTGTAAACCGGAGGGCCTGAAAACCACCGGTTTTTTTGCGCCTGCCGAAAATTTGCCACTGCAAAAGTGACTTTCAACAAGGCTCAATAAGGAATTTGTAATGCGTATCGAAGAAGACTTGAAGCTCGGTTTCAAGGATGTCCTGTTCCGCCCCAAGCGCTCTACTCTCAAGAGCCGTTCCCAAGTCAGCCTGACCCGTCAGTTCACCTTCAAGCACACCCAGACTCAATGGCAAGGCGTTCCCGTTATCGCCGCCAACATGGATACCGTCGGCAGCTTCGCCATGGCCAGAACCCTGGCTGGCTTCGAGATGATGACCGCAGTCCACAAACACTACAGCCTTGAGCAGTGGCAAACCTTCGTCAACGAAACCGATCCGGCCCTGCTGGGCCATGTGATGGTATCGACCGGCACCTCGCCCGAGGACTTCACCAAGACCCGCCAGATCCTCGCCATGTCCGAAGCACTGCGCTTCATCTGCGTTGACGTGGCCAACGGCTACTCCGAGCACTTCGTCGAGTTCGTGCGCAAAATCCGTGACGCCTGCCCCAACCACGTCATTCTGGCGGGCAACGTGGTGACCGGCGAGATGGTGGAAGAGCTGATCCTCTCCGGCGCCGACATCGTCAAGGTCGGCATCGGCCCGGGCTCGGTCTGCACCACTCGCGTCAAGACCGGTGTGGGCTATCCGCAGCTCTCAGCCATCATCGAGTGTGCCGATGCGGCCCACGGTCTCGGTGGCCAGATCGTCGGTGACGGCGGCTGCACCTGCCCGGGTGACGTCGCCAAAGCGTTCGGCGGCGGCGCCGACTTCGTGATGCTGGGCGGCATGCTGGCAGCTCACGAGGAGTGCGGTGGCGAGATCGTTGATGTGAACGGCGAGCCCTTCATGAAGTTCTACGGCATGAGCTCCTCCAGCGCCATGGACAAGCACGCCGGTGGCGTTGCCGAGTATCGCGCTTCCGAAGGCAAGATGGTGCTGCTGCCCTATCGCGGCCCGGTCGAGAACGCGGTGCGCGACATTCTGGGCGGGGTGCGCTCCACCTGTACCTACGTCGGTGCCAGCCAGCTGAAAGAGCTGACCAAGCGCACCACCTTTATCCGGGTACGTGAGCAAGAGAACAACGTCTACGGCAAGGAGTAAACCTGGTTTATCTGCTTTGCCGCCAGCTTAAAGAGCTCAACAAAGCACACACCACCTTTATCCGGGTACGTGAGCAAGAAAACAACGTCTACGGCAAGGAGTAAACTTGGTTGATCTGCTTTACCGCCAGCTTAAAGAGCTCAACAAAGCACACACCACCTTTATCCGGGGGCGCGAGCAAGAGAACAACGTCTACGGCAAGGAGTAACCTGCCACAGACCGCCGTCACACGCTGACGGTTAGAAGCCAGCCAACCGGTGTGCTACCCTGCGCACCGGTTTTTTTTCATCTGGAACCCCGAGACATGACCAGCCCTCTGCCCCCGTTTGACTGGGATATCTTCTGTTGCGTCGTCGACAACTTCGGTGACATCGGCGTCACCTGGCGGCTCGCTCGCCAGCTGAAGCGGGAGGGGAAGATCCCCACCCACGGCAATGAGGTTCAGGTGCGGCTCTGGGTGGACGATCTGGCCAGTTTTGCCCGCATCTGTCCGGGACTGGATCCGGCGCAAGATGGCCAGTGGGTCGAGGGCATCTATATCCAGCACTGGCACGAGATCCTGCCTGCCGATGCCACACCGGCCACCGTGGTGATCGAGGCCTTTGCCTGCGAGCTGCCAGCCCCCTTCATTGAACGAATGGCCGAGCAGATGGCGAGCCAACCCAAGCCATCCTGCTGGATCAATCTGGAGTACCTCTCGGCGGAGAGCTGGGTCGAGGATTGCCACGCCCTCGCCTCGCCCCAGCGAGTGGGCAACCAGATCCTCAACAAATACTTCTTCTTTCCGGGTTTTACCGCCAAAACTGGCGGTCTCCTGTGCGAGCACGACCTCATCGCCGAGCGGGAGCAGTGGCAGCAGGATAAGGCAGGCCTTGCCGCCTACTGGGCCAGCCTCGGTTTGTCGCCAAAACAAGAGCACGAGCTGCGGGTCAGCCTCTTTACCTACGAAAGCGATGCGCTGGTAACTCTGGTCGAGAGCTGGTGCCAGAGCGCTACACCGATCACCCTGCTGCTGCCGCTGGGGCGCTCGCTGCAGGATGTGTTGCGCGGCGCAGGCCTTGAAGGCACCATCACCACCGCCAAGGCGGGGGATCTGCTCCACTCGGGCAACCTCACCATCAAGTTGCTGCCGATGACCGATCAGGCTGGCTACGATCGGCTGCTGTGGAGCTGCGATCTCAATCTGGTGCGCGGGGAGGACTCCTTCGTGCGGGCCCAGTGGGCAGCCCGACCTTTCCTCTGGCACATCTACCAGCAGGAGGAGGAAGCCCATCTGGTCAAGCTGGAGCAGTTCCTCGACCACTATCTTGCTGATCTGCCCGCCGAATGTGCTCAATGGCTGCGCCGGTTCAATCTGGCCCTCAATCGTGGCGAAGATTGCCGCGAACTTTGGGCCCAATGGTCCCGATATAGCGCCATTTGGCAGCAACATGGGCGAAGCTGGTCACAGAAGTTGCTCCGGGATGGGGATCTCGTCACGCGGTTGGTGAAATTTTTAGAAAGCCGTATATAATCTGGCAGTTTTTATCCGTCCGTTTCACGAACAGGAATTTTTTACATGAAAACCGCACAGGAAATCCGCGCTGGTAACGTAGTCATGATCGGCACCGAGCCGATGGTGGTTCAGAAGGCTGAATTCAACAAATCCGGCCGTAACTCCGCCGTGGTCAAAATGAAGCTGAAGGGCCTGCTGAACGGCAGCGCGACCGAGACCGTCTTCAAGGCCGACGACAAGCTGGACGTAGTTCAGCTGGAACGTAAAGAGTGCACCTACTCCTACTTCTCCGATCCCCTGTATGTCTTTATGGACACCGAGTACAACCAGTACGACGTAGAGAAAGACAACCTGGGTGACGTGCTGAACTACCTGGTAGACGGCATGGAAGACATCTGCGAAGTGACTTTCTACAACGAGAAAGCCATCTCCGTAGAACTGCCGACCACTATCGTGCGCGAAGTTGAGTACACCGAGCCGGCTGCCCGTGGCGACACCTCTGGTAAAGTGACCAAGCCTGCCCGTCTGAAAGGCACTACCTACGAGCTGGCTGTTGCCGCCTTCGTAGAGATCGGTGACAAGATCGAAATCGACAGCCGCACCGGCGAATTCAAGCGTCGCGTCAACTAATTGACCGCAATGCGTTGAATGAAGAAAGCGAGCCACCGGCTCGCTTTTTTTATGATGGGTTATCCCGGCAGCTGTATTCTGTACATCAACATGGCTAAATGGTGCCATGCATGCCAACTCTTGCCCGAGTGATACCCCATATGACATTGACCACCAAAATCCTCTTGCTGCTGGCCACCTTGCTCCTGCTGGCGCTCTCGGGCTGGCAGCCTTATGACAGGGCAACCTGGCTGATGGAGGTCGCGCCGGTGATCATCATCATCCCATTGCTGCTGCTGACCCATCGCTCATTTCCCCTCACCAGCCTGCTCTATCTCTGCATCTTCCTCCATGCCATGGTCTTGATGCTGGGAGGCGCCTATACCTATGCCCGCGTGCCACTCGGTTTCGAGCTGCAACAGTGGTTGGAACTTGGCCGCAACCCTTATGACAAGATTGGTCACTTCTTTCAGGGGTTTGTGCCCGCCCTGGCCTGTCGGGAGATCCTGCTGCGCGGCGGATATGTACAAGGAGGCCGCATGCTGGCGTTTCTGGTGGTCTGCGTGGTGCTCGCCATCAGCGCCACCTATGAATTTATCGAGTGGGGAGCGGCACTGGCGCTGGGTCAGGGAGCCGACGAGTTTCTCGGCACCCAGGGAGACCCCTGGGATACCCAATCCGATATGTTCTTCGCCCTGATCGGCGCCGTGGCCGCCCAGTTGTTGCTCTCGCGCCTGCACGACAGGCAGCTGACCGCTCTCTCTTCACTCCGACACCGATAGGGCAGCACGCAACCTCCCCCGAACGGCACGAGGCTCCCCCTGCCGGGGGAACCTCCTCTCAAGAAAACCCCGCTGCCGCCGCTAACCCAGATAACCGGGGGAGCACACTATGGCCAGATTATCCTTATCACTGCTGTTATTGACCTTGCTGGCTGGCCATGGGGCAGAGGCGAGCGAGGTCACGCCCCCCGTGGCCGAGCCACTGCCCCTCGACTACTGGCAAGCCGGCGACTGGAAAGGGCTGCCCGATGCCACCCGGATCGACAAGCAGACGGTATTGTTCGCCAAACACGACAGTGAAAACTATCTGGGACTGGCCATTTTGCTGCCCGACTGGCAGCACAGCGGCCAGCTGTGGCAACTGACCCGCGCCCTCGGCCAGCTGGGCTTTGATACCCTGCTGCTACTGCCCTCCCCCCAGCAGACCGAACTCGATCCTGCCGCCGAGAAAAAAGCGAAAAACAGCGATGAATTTCGCAAGCAGTTTGCCGAACGGATCAGCAAGCTGGCCGATGCCAAGCTGCAGGAAGGCGGCTTCAAGCTGATCCTGGCGCAAGGTACCGGCGCCGCCTGGACTGCCAACCTCATCGCCAGCGAACAGTTGCCCGCCCCCGATGCGCTGGTGCTGCTCGACGGCTTCTTCCCCAACCAGCAGAGCAACCAGACCCTGGCCAAACAGGTGGCTCAGGCGGCCATCCCCACCCTGGATCTCTATCAGGAGGATGGCGGCCGCTGGCCCCTGCAGGCCGCCGAGGCCCGCAAAAGCGAGAGCCGCCGCAGCCACAAGCTCAACTATCGCCCCTACGCCCTGATGGAACTGGAGGAGACCCCCACCCGCATTCAGGGCTGGCTCAACCATCTGGGCTGGCTCTAAACCGGCCGCCACCGTGGCGCAACAAAGCGCGCGCCAGCTCACATCTGCCGGATAAAGCGCCGCTCTGGCACAGCGGCGAGCTGGCCCTGACTGCATCCTGTTTGGCATCATGGCTCCTCGAACCTGAACAATGGCAGGAAGGTCCATGCAGCAAATCGTATTTCTCGACAGCGATACCCTGGATGCGGGCATCACCCTGCATCACCCCGACTTCCCCCATCACTGGCAGAGCTATCCGCGTACCGCCCCGGAACAGGTGGTGGAGCGGCTCAAAGATGCCCGCATCGCCATCATCAACAAGGTGCGGATCGGCGCCGCCGAGCTGGCCCAGCTGCCGGAGCTCAAACTCATTGCGCTGGCCGCCACCGGCAGCGACAACGTGGATCTGGAGGCGTGCCGCGCCGCCAACGTCGGGGTGTGCAACATCCGCAACTACTCGGGCCCCTCGGTGCCGGAGCACGCCATGGCGCTGATGCTGGCCCTGTCGCGCAACCTTTTCTGCTGGCGCCAGTCGCTGCTGGAGGGGCGCTGGCAACAGAGTGGCCAGTTCTGCTTCTTCGACCACAACATCATGGATCTGCATGGCAAGCAGCTCGGCATCATCGGCAAGGGGACGCTCGGTCAGGCGCTCGGCGAGCGGGCCAAAGGGATGGGGATGACGGTGCGCTACGCCCAGAGTCAGGTCGGCACCAGCCACGACGAGGATCGGTTGCCCCTCGACGAGTTGCTGCAAAGTTCGGACGTCATCAGCCTGCACTGCCCGCTTACCCCCTACACCCGCAACCTGATTGGCGAGCGGGAGCTGGATCTGATGAAACCGGGCGCCCTGCTGATCAACGTCGGCCGGGGCGGGCTGGTGGATGAGGAGGCGCTGCTGCAAGCGCTGGCCAACGGTCGGCTCGGCGGCGCCGGTTTCGATGTGGCGAGCGTCGAGCCGCCGCCCCCCGACCATCCCTTGATGAAGGCGCTGCAATACCCCCACTTCATTCTGACCCCTCATGTGGCGTGGGCCAGTGAGGAGTCGATGCAGCGTCTCGCCGATCAGCTGATCGACAACATCAACGCCTTTGCCGCCGGTCGCCGCCAGCACCGGCTGGTGTGACCGCGCGATCGGGTAACCGCAAAATCGAGTGACCACACCATGCAAAACGGGGCCAACAGGCCCCGCTTTGCATCTTCCACATTCACTGCGCACGCATCAATCGTCGTCGTGCCACCTGTGCTTCTTATGCTTTTTGTGCTTCTTGTGGTGTTTGTGATGGTGATGATCATCGTCGTCATCGTAATAGCGATCCTGACTCTTGTGACCATCGCCGGTTTTGGCGCCGATGGCCGAACCACCCGCCCCGCCGACCCCGGCGCCGATCAGTTGACCGGTATCGCCGCCGACACTCTTGCCGATGGCGGCACCACCCAGCGCCCCCACCGCGCCGCCAAGGGCCGCTTCATTCTTGTTGCCCTTGTTGGCCGTCGCCGCGCCACCGGCAGCGCCGCCCAACGCAGCCCCCACCAGCGCGCCGGTATCACCCCCCAGCTCCTTGCCGATCATGGTGCCCGCCACCCCACCCGCCCCGCCACCGAGAATGGTGTTGAGGGTTTCCGAACCGTGGGCCGCCGTACTGCCCAGCAGTAACGCCCCCAGCAGAGCCAGAGCGCCGATGCCACGCGTATTCATCTCCATGGATACTCCTGTCAAACCTGATTAATTTCCTCTGCACTATACAAACCGGCAGGCAGCAAGCCAGTGGGGGGCTGGCGGCAAATAGACTCTCAGTTGAAGCCCGGCAACAGGCGTGACTGGCAAGCTCGAATTCAATCGCTTGAATAACCACAAGAAAATTTCCATTTCACAGCAATGGCACGTCCCTCGGCAGGGCGGGGAGACTGTCGCAGCCCCACCCCGACCACTGGCGATCGGACAGCTCCTGTCACCAGCACAGGCCCTGGGGCCAAAACATCACAAACCCTGGCTGGCCAATTGTTCGATGATGGTCGTGCGCAGCAGCGTTCGCCCCTCATCAATACGGGCTGAGCGGGAGAGCCCTTTCGCCCACATCAGCGCCAACGTGCGACTCAGCACTGGCTCGTGCAGCGCCACGACTTTCAGCTGGGGATCGCGCTGGTTCGCGGCATAGAGTCCGGGCAGGATAGCAACTGCCAACCCTGAGCGCACCAAGCCGTAAAGCGTCTCGACATAATCTGTGGTGTATCTGGGCTTGAGCCCGGGCAACTGGCTCTGCGCCAGTCCGTTGACCTGTCGGCTGACGTTGCCTCTGGCAAAAAGGGAGATGTCGCGGCGGGTCAGCTCCTGCCAACTGATGACATCCTCCGTTGCCAGCGGATCTTGCCGGTTGATCACCGCCACCAGCGCATCGTCCAGCAGCGGCGTCACCTCCAGCGAATCGGGCAACTCGCCATCCAGCACGCCAATCCCTGCATCCAGAGACCCCTCGGCCAGCGCCTGCAACAGACCGTCGTTGGTGTGATCCTGAAACTCGACCCGCAAGCCCGGGAACTGCTGCTGCAGACGGGCGGCCGCCAGCGGAAACATCAGGGTGCAGGCCGACGGGATCAGACCGATGCGCAGGGTGCCATCGCCCCCTTCGACCATCACCTGCTGCATATCGGCAAAAGCGGCATGGGCCACATTGAGCAGCCCCTTGGCGTGAGGCAGGATCGCCTCCCCCTGTTCGGTCAGGGTGACCGCCTGCGCGGTGCGGTGAAACAGTTTGCCGCCAAGCACAGATTCAATCTGGCGCAGGGCACTGCTCAGGGCGGGCTGGCTGATGGCCATCTGATTGGCCGTTTCGGTGAAGTGGCGCAGCTGGGCCAGGGTGACAAAATACTGGATCTGTTTGAGAGAGAGCGCAGGCAGACGGCGCCAGGGTTCGGACATGGAAGCAACAACCGGAGAAAAACGTTTGCAGCAGCATAACCCTTTCTTATCCAGTTATAAATTCTTTGCGCTATGCACGGGCCAATCCCCTCCCTAAAGTGTGCCCATTATTCCCCTTGTCAGGCCCCCTCTGCCCATGTGTGAACAAGATGCTTCCCTTGAATTGCGCCGCCGCGCCGTACAGGCTGCCCTCGGCGAAGCGCCCTTCGATCTGCTGCTGACCAATGCCAACCTGATCGACATGGTGACCGGCGAGATCCGCCCCGCCGACGTGGGGCTGGTCGGCCCGCTGATCGCCAGCGTTCATCCGATCGGCACCTTCCAGCAGGCGCGCGAGACCCACGATCTGGCCGGTGCCTATCTCTCGCCCGGTCTTATCGACAGCCATGTCCATGTGGAGAGCTCCCACCTGACGCCAGAGCGCTACGCCGATGTGGTGGTTGCGCAGGGCACCACCACCATCTTCTGGGATCCCCACGAGCTGGCCAATGTGCTCGGGCTGGCGGGGGTACGCTATGCCATCGACGCCAGCCGCAACCTGCCGCTGCGGGTCATCTGCGCCGCGCCGTCCAGCGTTCCTTCCACCCCGGGTCTCGAGATGTCGGGCGCCGACTTCCACGGCCCCGAGATGGCCACCATGCTGGAGTGGCCGGAGGTGGCGGGTATCGCCGAAGTGATGGACATGCAGGGGGTGCTGGGCGGCAGCGAGCGGATGACCGGCATCCTGCACGCCGGTTTGCAGCGCAATGCCCTGATTGAGGGGCACGCCCGGGGCTTGTGTGGTCACCGGCTGCAAGCCTATCTGGCCGCCGGAGTCAGCTCGGATCACGAACTCACCTCGGCTGCCGATGCGCTGGAAAAGCTGCGGGCCGGGCTCACCCTCCAGTTGCGCGGCTCCCACCCCTATCTGCTGCCGGAGATCGTCGCGGCGCTGAAACAGCTGCCCCACCTCTCCTCCCAAATCACCCTCTGTACCGACGATGTGCCGCCCGACATGCTGCTGGAGAAGGGGGGCATGATTGCGCTGGTCAAGCTGCTGGCTGAGCTGGGGCTGGCGGTGCCCGACGTGCTGCGGATGGCCACCCTCAATGCCGCCATCCGGCTGCAGCGCAACGATCTGGGGCTGGTTGCCGCCGGCCGCTGCGCCGATCTGGTGGTGTTCGACAACCTCACCGATCTCAACCCGGTCTGGGTCTACAGCGGTGGCCAGCGGGTCGCCCGCCATGGCGCCATTCTCAGCCCCTCCGAGCCTGTCGCAGGTTGTCAGGCGCCGCGCGATACCATGCAGATCCCCCTGCGCACGCGGGAGGAGTTCATCATCCGGGTACCCGGGCTGACTGCGGGTCGTGCCCGCTTCAAGACCATCAAAGGGGCTCGCTTCACCCAGTGGAGTGAAACCGAGGTTGAGGTTCGGGATGGTCAGGTGATCGTGCCAGCGGGATTTAGCCTTATCTCGGTGCAACACCGTCACGGCCGCCATCAGGCAGGCACCCGGCTGGCACTACTGGAGGGGTGGGGCGAGCTGCAGGGGGCCATCGCCACCAGCTACTCCCACGACTCCCACAATCTGGTGGTGCTGGGGCGCGACCCGCAAGAGATGATGCTGGCCGCCAATACCCTGATCGCCAGCGGGGGCGGCATGGCAGTCGTCCAGCAGGGTGAGGTGCTGGCCCACGTTGCCATGCCCATCGCCGGCATGCTCTCCGACCTGCCAGCCAGCGAGCTGGCCGCCAGCTTCCACGCCCTGCGCGAAGTGAGCGGCAAGGTGGTGGAGTGGGAGCCCCCCTACCGTGTCTTCAAGGCCATCGAGGGAACCTGTCTTGCCTGCAATGCGGGGCCCCATCTGACCGATCTCGGCCTCACCGATGGCCTGACCCGCGAGATTGTCGACCCCTTCATCTGCTGCTGGCCCGACGCCGATGCCCGCCAAGCCGATTAACACCGAGGAGAACAGCGTGAACCCTGTCGCCATTATTCTGGATACCGACCCCGGCATCGATGATGCCGTTGCCATCGCCGCCGCCCTGTTTCATCCCGGGATCGAGCTGGCGCTCATCACCACGGTCGCCGGCAATGTCGATGTCAGCAAGACCACCCGCAACGCCCTGCGCCTGCTGCACTTTTTCGGCCAAGAAGTGCCGGTGGCACAGGGGGCCAGCCAACCCCTCGTGCGCCCCCTCGACAATGCCAGCCATATCCACGGCCATTCCGGCCTCGATGGTTACGAGTTTGCCGAGCCCGGGCAACAGCCGCAGCCAATGCATGCCGTCGAAGCCATGAAGGCCACCCTGCTCGCCAGCGAACAACCCATGACGCTGGTGCCCATCGGGCCGCTGACCAATATCGCCCTGCTGCTCACCCTGCACCCCGAGTGTCGGGAGAAGATCGCGCGGATCGTGCTGATGGGCGGCTCGGCCGGTCGGGGCAATCACACCCCCAATGCCGAGTTCAATATCTACGTGGATCCCGAGGCGGCCCACATCGTCTTCAGCAGCGGTCTGCCCATCGTGATGTGCGGGCTCGATGTCACCAGCCGGGCCACCCTGACCGGCGAGATGATTGCGGCGCTGCCCGCCCTCAACCGCACCGGCGCCATGCTCCACGCCCTGTTCGGCCACTATCGCGGTGGCAGCATGCAGACCGGACTCAAGATGCACGATCTCTGCGCCATCGCCTATCTGGTACGCCCCGACCTCTTTATCACCCGGGCCTGCCATGTGGCCATCGAGACCCGGGGTGAACACACCCTCGGCACCACCTCGGTGGATATCAACAACCGGCTCAAGCGACCGCCCAACGCCGAGGTGTGTCTCGATATCGACGTGCCCGGATTCAGGGCCTGGTGCATGGAGACCCTTGCCCGCGCCATCTGATCCCGAACCGCCAGCCCGCTGGCCCATTCACATCAAGAAGAGAGTGTTGGAAACATGCTGGAAATAATTGTCAGCACCCTGATCCTGGTCATCTGCGGCTATCTCATCGCCAAAAACTACGATGCCAAGATAGTGCTGTTTGGCGCTGGGCTGCTGCTGATGTTTGCCGCCGTCGGACTCGGCCACCCCCTGCTGCCTGTGGCGCAGAGCAGCGGCCTCAGCTGGCTTGATCCCTTCGTCCAGATCAAGCAGATCTTCATCAGCCAGATGGGCAATGTCGGCCTCACCATCATGGTGCTGTTCGGCTTCTCCAGCTACATGAGCCACATCGGCGCCAACGATGTCACCGTCATGCTGCTGACCCGCCCCTTGAGCCGCATCCGCTCCCCCTATCTGCTGGTGCCGGTGATTTTCCTGCTGGGCAACTTGCTCTCGCTGGTGGTGCCAAGCGCAGCCAGTCTGGCGGTGTTGCTGATGGCGACCCTCTATCCGGTGCTCAAGGCGTCGAACATGTCCTCCCTCACCGCGGGGGCCGTCATTGCCACCACTGCCACCATCATGCCCAGCCCGCTGGGGGCCGATAACGTGCTAGCCGCCCAGAAGCTGGGGATCCCGCTGGTGGAGTACATCGTCTCCTACCACGCTCCCATCTCGCTGCCGACGCTGGCGTTGATGGCGGTGGTGCACTACTTCTGGCAAAAGGCGATGGACAAGCGGCAGCAGGCGCGCGGTGGACTGGAGGAAAAAGAGGAGTCGCTCGCCGTGCCCACCGGCTTGCCGCCCGCCTACTACGGCCTCTTTCCGGTGCTGCCACTGGTGCTGGTACTGCTGTTCGGCATCTGCTTCACCCATATCTCCCTCGGTCTGGTGGAGATCACCTTCGTCTGCCTGCTGCTCACCATAGGGGTGGAGCTGCTGCGCAAAGGCAATATCAAGGAGACCAGCAAGGAGTTCGCCATCTTCTTCACCGGTATGGGGACCGGCCTGGCTCAGGTGGTGTCGCTCATCGTGGCGGCCAGCATGCTGGTGGAGGGGCTCAAAGCCATCGGCATCATCGATACTCTGGTGGATAGCGTGAAGCACATCGACGGGGTCGGCTCGATCCTGATGTTCTTCTTCTCCGGCACGGCGGCGCTGATCGGCTTTATCAGCGGCAGCGGGCTGGCGGTCTTCTACTCCTTTATCAACATCATTCCCGAGATCACCGAGAAGGTCGGGGTCAACAGCGTCGCGGTGGCCCTGCCGATGCAGCTCACCGCCAACCTGATCCGCTCCATGTCGCCGGTCGCCGCGGTGATCATCGTCATCGCCTCGATCACCGGCAGCAACCCCATCGAGATCATCAAGCGCACCTCGGTGCCCATCATCTCGGGCATCATCTGCTGCATGACCCTCTCCTACCTGCTGTTCAGCTAACCCGGCTCCATCTGCAGGCGATCAATCCGGTCGCCTGCAGACGGTTTTTTACCCCCGGTTGAAAGTGAACCCACTGCATGTAAACGCCCGGAAGATAATCGGGTGGTATAGTCTATAGCTTGAACAACAGGGGATGGCTGGCCACAAGGCTGGCGCCCGGTGACTATCAAGCAAAGGAGATGTTATGAGCAGTCCGTTTATCGAGCAGATCAAAGCACGTCGTACCATCTATGCCCTGGGTGATCAGGTCTCCCATACGCCGGAGCAGCTGACGGCCCTGATCCAGGATGCCATCAGGCACAGCCCCTCCTCCTTCAACTCCCAGAGCTCCCGCGCCGTCATCCTGTTTGGCGCCCAGCACCACAAGCTGTGGGATATCGTCAAAGCCGAGCTGAAAAAGATCGTGCCGCCGGAAGCCTATGCCCAGAGTGAAGCCAAGGTGGATGGCAGCTTCCGCGCAGGCTTTGGCACCGTGTTGTTCTTCGAGGACACCGACGTCATCAAGGATCTGCAGCAAAAATTCGCCCTCTATGCCGACAACTTCCCCGTCTGGTCGGAACATGCCACCGGCATCGCCCAGTTTGCGGTCTGGACGACGCTGGCTCAGGAAAAGATCGGTGCCTCCCTGCAGCACTACAACCCCCTCATCGACGAGGCGGTACGTAAGGAGTGGAACCTGCCCGCCAGCTGGCTGCTACGCGCCCAGATGCCCTTTGGCAGCATCAAGCAAGCGGCCGGCGACAAGACCTTTATCGACGACGCCACCCGCTTCCGCGTCTTCAAGTAATCGCCAGATAGCAAAACGCCCCCGCAGTTCGGGGGCGTTTTTATTGCGACAGGCGGTGCTGATTGCGCTGGCTCATGCCGCAATATGTGGCCGCTGCACATTCTCTTAGGCGCTCAAGCGGGTAACGTCACCAGCAGGGATTCGCCTTCCCCCAACATCATCTTCACCTCGCGCCAGTCGCGGATCACCGCCACCACCGCCGGATTGAGCGGCGCATCGCCTCCTACCTGCACCACGGCGCAGCCAGCACGCAGGGCGCTCTCGATACCAGCCGGTGCATCCTCGAACACCAGACAGCGAGCGGGCGCGACGCCAAGCCGTGCAGCCCCCAGCAGATAGGGTTCGGGATCGGGTTTACCCTTGGTCACCGCTTCGGCCCCCACCAGCAGGTTGGGCAGCGGCAAACCGGCACAACTCAGGCGATGGCGAGCAACCCGCTGGCTGGCGGAGGTCACGATGGCCCAGCACCGGGGCGGCAGGCGGCGCAGCAGCTGGCCAGCGCCCGCGATGGCATCGCCGCCGGTATGTTCCATCTCCAGCTCGTCAAGCCGCGCCGCTTCCCGCGCCACATCCAGTTGCGGCGCCAACGCCCGGATCACCTCCCGTGAGCGCATGCCGTGGCACATCGCCAGCACTGGCTCGGGGGCCAGCTGATGATGCTGGCACCAGAGCCGCCACACCTTCTCCACATCACCGGTCGAGCAGACCAGAGTGCCGTCCATATCGAGCAGCAGGGCGGATACCGACAAGGTGATGTGGCTCATGTCTGCATTCATACAGGCACCCCGGCCAGCTCGGGCGCAGCACCAGAGAGCGCATCGGCAAACGCCTGCTGCTGGGCGGCACGCTCATAACAGGCCAGCGCCTGCTCGGCACTGCCAGCCCACACTTGCAAGGGGCCGACCACAAACCCCTGTTGCAACAGGCTGGCGAGCAGCTCCCCCGTCTCCGGGGCCGCCAATGGCTGGGCCAGCACCAGCGTGCCCTTGATCAAAAAGAGATAGCGTTGGGTAGACATGATATGGCTCCTTGTTCCGGTTCTGAGGAGGGAGGCGCCCCCCTTGCCAAGCCATTAGAACAAGGCGATTAGATAATTTATAATCAATAAATCGCCACTTTGGATAACCAATTGGAATGAAATTCGACTTGAGGCAACTGCAGGCGTTTGTGACGCTGGCCGACACCGCCAACTACCGGGAAGCGGCCAGCCGCCTCTTTATCACCCAACCGGCCCTCACCAAGCAGATCCAGGGACTGGAGCAGACGCTGGGCTGCACCCTGTTCAAGCGGGGCCGCCACGGTGCCGAGCTGACGGCGCTCGGCGCCCAGCTGCTCACCCAGGCAAGCGCACTGGTCAAACACGGCAGGGAATTTGAACGTCACGCACTGGCGGTGGCGAGCGGCGTGGCCGGTCGGCTCAAGATCGGCTTCGGGCTGTCCAGCTTTGCGCTGGCTCCTTCGCTGGTCGCCCGCTTCAAGCAGCAGGTACCCGATGTGATGGTACACATGCAGGACATGACCTCAGCCACCCAGCATGAGCGTCTACTGTCGGGTCAGTTGCAACTGGGCTTCATGCGCAGACCACAGGCCCCTCAATTGCAAGAGTACAGATTGCTGACCGACCGGCTGGTGCTGGCCGTTCCCAGCCAGATGACGGGGCCGGATCCGGCCACCTTCGACGTTGAGTGGGCCCTCGCCAACCAGCCCCTGCTGCAAATGGTCGGCCATCGTTGTCCTGGGCTGAGCCAGCAGATCGCCAGCTTCCTTGGCGCCAACCGGCTGACCGCCATAGTCCAGGAAGCAGAGGATATACAGACACTGGTCGCGTTGGTGGCCGCCGGGATCGGCAACGCCATACTGCCACGCAGCGTCAGCTTTATCGCGGGCCAGGGCGTCACCCTCTACCCCTTGTCCGGGCCAAAGTCAGAGTGGGAAATCAGTCTGGTCTGGAATTCCGAGTTTGCCGATCCCATTCGCGATCGATTCCTGCAGCTGGTCATGGCGGCACATCCCGCACCTCAGCAGGCTGAGTCAGAAGGGATAAAGCCTCGCCACGGTCCCATTATCGAATGTGGCCTTCACTCAAGGGTTGGGTAATGAGGGACAAGCCACGCTGTGGCAACGGTTCTTCCCCTCCTTCTTGGCCGTGTAGAGAGCCATGTCGGCTGCGGCCAGCAGCTCATCTTCCGAGATCAGCACCCGCTCCGGGAGCTGGGTAGCAATGCCGATACTGGCGCTGAGCCGGGCATCGCCCAGCTCATTCATACTCAACTCCTTGATCCCGAGGCGAATCGCCTCCCCCATCCTCAAGGCTGCCTCCTTGCCGGTATTGCCGAGGACCACCGCAAATTCATCGCCCCCGAACCGGCTTGGCAGATCCGCAGGCCGCTGGCAAAAGGCGTTGAGCAGGTGACCCACCTGCCGCAAGAGATCATCTCCAACCTGATGGCCGAAGTGATCGTTGCACGCCTTGAAGTTATCGAGATCCAGCATGATGAGGGAGAGCGGGGTATGTTCACGCATGCTGCGGCGCCACTCGTTATGCAGAAAACTGTTGAACAGCCGCCGATTGGCCAGTCCGGTCAGGGGATCATGTTGGGAGAGGCTGGCCACCTCCAGCTCCAGCAGCTTGCGCTCGGTGATATTGGTATGAGCGATGGCATAAAACTCGGTGTCAATGCCGACCACAGGGGCCACCCGCATCATAAACCAGCGCTGGGTATCCGGACTGTGGCAGGGGTACTCCAGACAGAACTTCTCCTGAATGCGACGCAACACCCGGCGGATCCCCTCCACGGCACTCTGGGCTAACGGCTCATCGGCGTGGTCACAGACCTCCGTATAGTTGACCCCGACCCAGTCATACCCTTTGGGCATGCCATTTTGCTCGGCAAACAGATCCCAGGCGAGATTGGTGTAATGGATCACCCCATCCCGATCGATCACCGAGATCTGATCCTCCAGCGAATCCAGCAGCGCGGCCAGATAATGGGATCGCTCGGCAAACCGGCTCCGAGGCTTCTCTCTTTCATCCACCATAGTGGCCATCCTGTGGCAAACGTGGCGCATCGCCATCTATTAACAGTTGCATCAGCTGTTAGAGTAAAGCACCCAATAACCACTTGGCCAACTGAGACCATTCATCGCGAGGCCCCCATCCGGCAAGGTTTCAGGCCAGCGCCCCCGCACCGGATAACAAGAACAGGTTATGAATGTATTTGACTGATAAGTAACATTTAATGCCCACACCACTGATTTTCACAGGGGATGCCATCGCCCTCTCCGTCCATTTTGGTATTCGGGCAGTTTTGCAAAAACCAGGTTGCCTCCTCGCAGGAGGTCATCTGGGAACAATGCTGCCGGCCATCACACTGGTAGCGTTGAGCCGGTTGCGATGAGACTTCACTGAAACTGCTGCCACCGCTGCTAACAGAGGGGGTCGGCAAGGGCGCCATCGACTCGGCCGAGAAGCGGGAATAAATGGAAAAGAGACCGGCGAGCACCAGCAGGGGGATGAGTTTGCCGCGCCAGCTGCTCTTGCGGCGCCGATAGGGATTACTCCGCTCTCTGGTCGAGCTGGGTCGTGGCGGCTGACTTGCCGCCCGCCATGATGGCGTTGCCGATGGTGTTGCTGATCTTGCTGCTGATGGTGCAGAAAATGACGCGGCAGACGGCCCTGCATCCGCCAACGTGAGCGGCCGATCGGGGAAAAACACCTGTAGCGCCCTCGGTTTGCCATCCTGACCACTGCCGATCAGATAGGTGACGCGCTCCCCCGGCTCGGGTACGCGACCATCTGATTGCAGCGCCGTGATATGCACAAACAGCCCTGCACTGCGTGATCCATTGGCTGTCTGCTCGGTGCCCTCTTGCTCCGGCGTAATAAATCCAAAGCCGCGCGCCTCGTTCCAGCTCGCGATCCGTCCCTGATAACGCATCTGTCCATCCTTGTTGCTATCCATGTGAGCACTATTGCGCACTATCTTGCCTGGCAATCATGTTGCCCAAAAGCGCTGTGGCCCGACAGAGGGCCGCAGAGTCAATCTCAAAACGGTGATCGGGTACAGCCTGCGATGGGGCTCAGACCAGCTGGGACACCTTGATGATCTCGGCGATGCGGCTAAGCATCCGCAGCGAGGTGTGATGCTCGGTGGCATCCGCCGCCGCGCTGGCATCCTCCAGAATGGTGATGGCGTAGTCCCTGTCATGACCTTCCCGCGCCGCAGCCTGAATGGCCCAGCTGGTGCTCACCCCGCACAGATAGAGGTGATCGATATGGTTGGCCCGCAGCGCAGGCTCCAGCGCCGTGCCGTAGAAGGGGCTCACTCTGGGCTTGGCCAGCACCAGATCGCCGGGCTGCACATCCAAATCCGGGTGAAAATCGGTGCCTGGGTCGGTAAGCGAAAGCGCACCAAGCTGGTGAGCGCGGCCAAACATGGGGGAGCCCTTGGGTTGCAGCTGATAGCCGCCATCAAAGCCCACCTTGATCAGTACCACCAACCAGCCGTGAGCGCGGGCATAGGCCAGCGCCTGATTGGCATGCGCAATGGCATCCTGCGCCAGCACATGGGCTGCGGAGGTGGCGATACGCCCGTCGGGATGGGCAATATCGTTGATAAAATCGATCACCAGCAGTGCCTTGTTCATCACCTTTGCTCCTTCGTGAATTCAGCCCGTGCTATCTGGTTCCTACCTGTCAAACCAGCCCCAGCGCATATCGCAGCGCCATCTCCTTCAGAGGGCCCGCCTTGTCCGCCAGATTGAGAGCCAGATTGCGGGCCAGCTTGAGGGGGCCAATCTCGTTGCTGAACACCCCGTAGAAGAGATCCATCCCCGACTGCATCAACAGGTTGTCAGGGCGGCGGCGCCGCTCGTAACGGTCGGCCAGCGCCAGTTGATGCCAGTCGGCGCCAGCTCCTTGCAGCAGATCAGCCCAGCAAGCCACATCCTTGAAGCCGAGGTTGACCCCCTGCCCCGCCAGCGGGTTGATGGTGTGGGCGGCATCGCCGAGCAGCACCACCCGACCGGCGTGATAGTCGTTGGCGTGGCGGCGCACCAGCGGGAAGCTCCCCTTGCCAGTGACGGTGAACCCGCCGAGCCGACTCGGGAAGTGGCGGCGCACCTCGGCGGCGAGCGCCTCATTGCTCATGGCAGCCAGCGCCCGGATGCGGGCCGGACTGTCATACCACACCAGGGATCCGTGCTGGCCGGGCAGCGGCAGGAAGGCGCGCGGGCCGCTCGGGGTGAACTGCTGCCAGGTGATATCTTCCTGCGCAAAATCGGTATCGATATTGATCAGCATGCAGTGCTGGCGGTACTCGAAGCGCGATACCCCGATACCGGCCAGCTTGCGGGTGTGGGATTCGGCGCCGTCACAGGCCAGCACCCAGCGGGCCGCCAGCCCGGTGCCGTCATCCAGGGTCAGCACAGCTTCATCCGCACTCTGGCGCAGGCTGGTCACCGCTGCCGGGGTGTGGGTCTGGATGGTGGGGAAATCCTCCATCCGTTTGAGCAGAGCGAGCTGTACCAACCGGTTTTCGATGATGTAGCCGAGCTGGGGCAGACCGAGATCGGCGGCGTTGAAGCGGGTGGCAAAACCATCCAGCTCCCAGGTCTCCAGTCGGCGGTAGGGGCAGAGCCGCATCTGCTGCAGATGGTGCCAGGCACCGGCCTGCTCCAGCAGCGCCACCGAGGCCCGACTGATGGCAGAGACCCGCAGATCCAGCGGCTGCTCCGGCGCGTAATGCTCCGGCAGTTGGGTCTCGATGACCCGCACCGAGAGGCCCTGAGCTGCCAGCAGACAGGCGGTGGCGGCGCCCACCATGCCGGCGCCGACGATGGCGATATCACACTGTTCCATACATTTATTCCTGAAAGGGTGCGTCCGGCGACAGCGCCCGGACGTGAACCGGATGGCTGCATGATAGCGCAAGGTCGCCTGATAAACAGTGAGGCAAATGGGGAATTGCTGCGTCAAATCAAGGAGAAAGCTTATTGAGCTTGCTGGCAACAGGTATCGGGTGAGCACCATTGCCAGCTGGATATTAGCTAGGCAGTATCCAGATTGCGGAGTAAAATGCGCGGTCCTTTGACCATGCCGATTTCAAAACAAGTCAAGAGAAGCAATGAGCAAGAAACTTCACATTAAAACCTGGGGTTGCCAGATGAACGAGTATGACTCGTCCAAAATGGCCGACCTGTTGGATGCCAGCAATGGCTACACGCTTACCGAAGAGCCCGAAGAGGCAGATGTCTTGCTGCTCAATACCTGCTCCATCCGCGAAAAAGCGCAGGAGAAGGTGTTCCACCAGCTGGGACGCTGGAAAAAGCTCAAGGCCAAAAAGCCCGGTCTGGTGATCGGCGTGGGTGGCTGCGTTGCCTCTCAGGAAGGCGATGCGATTCGCCAGCGCGCTCCCTATGTGGATATCGTGTTCGGCCCGCAGACCCTGCATCGCCTGCCCGCCATGATCAAGGAAGTGCAAGAGGGCCGTGGTGCCCAGGTTGATATCGCCTTCCCCGAGATCGAAAAATTCGACAGCCTGCCCGAACCGCGCGCCGAAGGGGCCACCGCGTTCGTCTCCATCATGGAAGGCTGCTCCAAATACTGTACTTACTGCGTGGTGCCCTACACCCGCGGTGAAGAGGTGAGTCGACCGCTGGACGACGTGCTCTACGAAATCGCCCAGCTCGCCCAACAGGGCGTGCGCGAGGTGAACCTGCTCGGTCAGAACGTCAACGCCTGGCGCGGCCCGACCTTTGATGACGGCATCTGCACCTTCGCCGAGCTGCTGCGCCTGGTGGCCGCCATCGACGGTATCGATCGCATTCGCTACACCACCAGCCACCCGATCGAGTTCACCGACGACATCATCGAGGTCTACAAGGACACTCCGGAAGTAGTCAGCTTCCTGCACCTGCCGGTGCAAAGCGGCTCGGACCGGATCCTGACCATGATGAAGCGCCCGCACACCATCCTGGAGTACAAATCCAAGATCCGTCGCCTGCGTGCCGCCCGTCCCGACATCACCATCAGCTCCGACTTCATCGTGGGCTTCCCGAACGAAACAGACGAAGACTTTGAAGCGACCATGAAGCTGATCGAAGAGATCAACTTTGACATGAGCTACAGCTTCGTCTTCAGTCCGCGCCCCGGTACTCCGGCTGCCGACATGCCTGACGATGTCGACATGGAAGTGAAGAAAGCCCGGCTGGCCCGCCTGCAGCACGTCATCAACAATCAGGCAATGCAGATTGGCCGCGCCATGCTGGGCACCACCCAGCGCATTCTGGTGGAAGGGCCGTCCAAGCTCGACCCGATGCAGCTGTGTGGCCGCACCGAGAACAACCGGGTGGTCAACTTCGAAGGCCAGCACACCCTGATCGGCGGCTTTGCCGACGTGGAGATCACCGAGGTACGTCCCAACTCCCTGCGCGGCAAGTTCATCCGCGGCGAGAGCGAGATGAACCTGCGGATCGCCACCGCCCCGAGCGAAATCCTGGCCCGTCGTCCCGACAATGTGCCGGACGAGCTGGGCGTGGCCGCCTTCACACCCTATTAATCCCCTCCTCCCCATTCGCCAGGCGGATGGGGAGCGCCTTGAGACGAGGATATTTTGAGCCGACACATCTCGACCCTGAATCTGCATCTGGAGCCCGCCGACAACCAGCGCCTTGCCAGCCTGTGCGGCCCCTTCGATGACAACATCAAGCAGCTGGAGCGCCGCCTCGGCGTCGAGATCAGCTACCGTGACAGCCACTTCCAGCTGGTGGGCAAACCGGCCCAGCTGGATGCCGCAGCCGTCATCCTCAAGCACCTCTATGTGGAAACCCAACCGCTCAAGGGTGGCAAGGTGACCGACATCACTCCCGACATGGTCCATCTGGCCATTCAGGAGTCGCGAGTGCTGGAGCAGGATGACGAACCGGCGCCGGGCATCCCCTATGGCAAGGAGGTGACGGTCAAGACCAAGCGCGGTCTCATCAAGCCACGCAGCCCAAATCAGGCTCAGTACATCGCCAATATCGTGCGCCACGATATCTGCTTCGGCATCGGCCCGGCCGGTACCGGCAAAACCTATCTGGCGGTCGCGGCAGCCGTGGATGCCTTGGAACGTCAGGAAATTCGCCGCATTCTGCTAACTCGTCCGGCGGTGGAGGCGGGGGAAAAGCTCGGCTTCCTGCCCGGCGATCTCTCCCAGAAGGTGGACCCTTATCTGCGCCCGCTCTACGACGCCCTGTTCGAAATGCTGGGCTTTGAGCGAGTCGAGAAGCTGATGGAGCGCAACATCATCGAAGTGGCGCCGCTCGCCTACATGCGCGGAAGAACCCTCAATGACGCCTTTATCATTCTCGATGAGGCCCAGAACACCACCACCGAGCAGATGAAGATGTTCCTGACCCGCATCGGCTTCAACTCCAAGGCGGTGGTGACCGGTGACATCACCCAGGTAGACCTGCCACGCAACGCCAAATCCGGCCTGCGTCACGCGCTGGAAGTGCTGCAAGGGGTCGATGGCCTGTCGTTCAACTTCTTCGAGTCCAAAGACGTGGTGCGCCACCCGGTGGTGGCCCGCATCGTGCAGGCTTACGAGGCATTCGATGCCAAACAGGCGGCGGAAAAAGCAGCCCCCATTATTGGGAAAGAGAGCATCGGCAAAGAGAGCACCAGCAAAGAGAGCGAGCAATGAGCGTAACCCTGGATCTGCAGCTGGCCAGCGCCAGCACTGACGGCCTGCCCACCGAAGCCCAGCTGCAAGGCTGGCTCGATGGCACCATTCTCGGCTTCCAGCAAGAGGCTGAAGTGACGGTGCGTATCGTCGACGAGGCGGAGAGCAACGAGCTCAACCTCACCTATCGTGGCAAGGACAAGCCTACCAATGTGCTCTCCTTCCCGTTCGAGGCACCGCCCGGTCTGGAGCTGCCGCTGCTCGGCGATCTGGTGATCTGCCGTCAGGTGGTGGAGCACGAGGCCCAAGAGCAGGGCAAGCCCCTCATGGCCCACTGGGCCCACATGGTTGTGCATGGCAGTCTGCATCTGCTAGGTTATGACCATGTCGATGATGAGGAAGCCGAAGAGATGGAAGCGCTTGAGCGCGACATCATGCAGGAGCTCGGTTTTGCCGATCCTTATCTGAACGACGAAGAGTAAAACGCCGGACGGTCATCGACTTGAAACAGCAGATGACCATCCTTATATAACCCGAACAATTTCAAGTGTGTTGAAGCGAGTAACCAAGAGAAAAAATGACCGACGATCACCCTAGTACCGGCTCGCCGAAGAAAACCTGGCTCGACAAACTCAGCCAACTCTTCCAGGGCGAGCCAAAAGACCGCAATGATTTGGTAGACGTGATAGCCGATGCCGAAGAACGAGACCTCATCGATCAGGACACCAAGGACATGATCGAGGGGGTGCTGGAGATCGCCGATCTTCGCGTGCGCGATATCATGATCCCCCGCTCCCAGATGGTGACCATCGAGAAATCCCAACCGGTGGACGAGATCCTGCCGGTGATCATCGAGTCCGGTCACTCCCGCTTCCCGGTGATCAACGAAGACAAGGATCATGTGGAGGGCATTCTGCTCGCCAAGGATCTGCTCCCCTTCGGGTTTGGCGGCCATCACGCCAGCGAGCCGCTGCAGCTCGAGAAAATCTTGCGCCCCACGGTGATCGTGCCGGAAAGCAAACGGGTTGACCGTCTGCTCAAGGAGTTCCGTGAAGAGCGCTACCACATGGCCATCGTGGTCGACGAATTTGGTGGCGTCTCCGGTCTGGTGACCATCGAAGACATACTGGAACTGATCGTTGGCGAGATTGACGACGAGTTTGACGACATCGAAGATGAGCCGGACGAGATCCGCCGCCTCAGCAAGCGGGTCTTCTCCATCAGCGCCCTGACCGAGATCGAGGATTTCAACGACTTCTTCGGCACCAAATTCAGCGATGAAGAGGTGGATACGGTGGGCGGTCTGGTGATGCACGCCTTCAGCCACCTGCCCAAGAAGGGCGAGGAGATCGAGCTGGACGGCTACCTGTTCAAGGTGATGCATGCCGACCGACGCCGTCTGCAGCAGTTGCAGGTGAAGATCCCCGAGCACCACGCGGCGGCGCAATCCGAACCGCAGTAAGCAGATCCGCTCGATGTTTGAAACAACGCCCCGACCTCGGGGCGTTGTGCTCTCTGCCACCGGCATCGAGGCTCGCCGTTGCCCCGCTTACAGGTTAAGATACCGGCCATTCGACCCCAGTTGCACACCAAGACGAGCACAATCGCCCGTGAAATCATCTCCCGTTACATCAAGAATCCTGTTGAGCCTCAGCGCGCTGGCCTGTGGTGCCATCGCCGTGCTGGCCTTCTCCCCCTTCGGCTACTGGCCGCTGGTGATCCCCTCCCTGCTTGGCCTCTACGCCATGCTGGACAAAGCCACGCCGAAACAGGCCGCCTGGCGCGGTTTTGGCTACGCCATGGGACTCTTTTTGCCGGGGCTGTGGTGGATCCACGTCAGCATGACCGAGTTTGGCGGCATCCCGCTGCCGGTCGCCTTCGTGCTGCTGGCCGGGCTCTCCGCCTATCTGGCGCTCTACCCGACGCTCGCCTGCTGGGCCTTCGCCCGCTTCTTTGGCGGCCGTCACTGGAGCCGCTGGCTGCTCGCCTTCCCGGCCCTGTGGTTGGTGGCTGACTGGCTGCGCGGCTGGGTGATGACCGGCTTCCCCTGGCTCTGGTTTGGTTACAGCCAGATCGACGGCCCCCTCAAGGGCTTCGCCCCCATTCTCGGGGTGCAGGGCATCACCCTCGCCCTGTTGCTGTCCGCCTCCGCCATCTGGCTGGTGTGGAAATCCCGCTCCCCGCTCTGGCTGGCGGTGCCTGCCCTGCTGGTCGCAGGTGCTCACGGTCTGATGCAGCTCAACTGGGTCACCCGTGGCGAGCCGGTCAAGGTGGCACTGGTGCAGGGCAATATCGCCCAGTCCCTCAAGTGGGATCCGGAGGCGCTGGCCCCCACGGTGCGCACCTATCAGGACTTGAGCCGCGAGAATCAGGATGCCGACATCATCGTCTGGCCGGAGTCGGCGATCCCGGCCATCGAGAAGGCGATGGGCCCCTATCTGGAGAATCTGGACAAGGCGATGAAGGTGAACGATACCGGCCTGCTGGCGGGGATCATCCACTACGACGAGCAGCAACAGCGCTTCTACAATACCGTGCTCGGCATGGGGGTGCAGGATGCGGATAGCAAGGAGTCCTACTTCTACAACCACCCCAACCGCTACAACAAGTACCACCTGCTGCCCATCGGCGAGTTCGTGCCGTTTGAAGATCTGCTGCGCCCCATCGCCCCCTTCTTCAACCTGCCGATGTCCTCCTTCAGCCGGGGCGATGACATTCAGCCCAACCTGATCGCCAAAGGGCTCAAATTCGCCGCCGCCATCTGCTACGAGATCATCTTCCCGGAGGAGGTGCGCCGCAACGTCAATGACGATACCGACTTCCTGCTGACCGTCTCCAACGACGCCTGGTTCGGCACCAGCATCGGCCCCTGGCAGCATATGGAGATCGCCCGGATGCGCGCGCTGGAGCTGGCTCGTCCGCTGCTGCGGGACACCAACACCGGCATCACTATCGTTACCGACATCGACGGCAGCATCATCGGCCAGATCCCGCAGTTTGAAGCGGGTGTGCTGCGCAGCGAGGTGCGTCCCGCCCACGGCGAGACCCCCTACATGCGCTTTGGCAGCTGGCCCCTCTACGGCCTGACCGTGCTGCTGCTGGGTCTGGCGCTGGCGCTGCGCCCAAAGGCCCACCCCTGGGCCCGCGAGCTGTAACGCCAATCCGCAATCCCCGATAAACAACGAGGCGCCCGCAGGCGCCTCGTTGTTTACTACAACTTATCAAGCATCTTTTTGCAGGCAGCAGATCACATAGCCGTAACTGCCCAGATATTGGCGGTGGATGGCCACTTCCCGACTCAAGTCCTGCCAGGCAGCACTCTCCCCCAGCTCGTCTCGATAGCGCAACAGATTGACCTCGATGGGGTCCAGATAATTGTTCCAGGCACTCATCGGCAATGGGGTGTGTGACAGGCAGCGGTAGCCTGCCGCTTGTACCGTCTCAAGCAGGCCCGCCAGCGTCTGCATGGCGGGATAATCCTGCTGCCAGAATGCCAATGCCTCCTCGGGCGGATTATCGGTCAGCCAGACCGCATCACTCAGCACGATGCAAGCCTGCGGGCTCGCGAGCAGCGGACGCCACGCCTTCAGCGCATTGGCAACCCCCATCACGTAGGCGCTCCCCTCCGCCCAGATGAGGTCAGCCGGAGCCAGATCGTCCGGCAGTGCCGCCATGTTGGCGCAGAGGGTGGATACATGCTCAAAGCCCGCCGCACGGGCGGAGTGCGCCACGGCGGCCAGTGCCTCCTCTTCCAGATCGATGGCCACAATGGCGGCATCGGTCACCTGAGCCAGCGCCATGGTCGATGCCCCGCGCCCGCAGCCCATATCGAGGATCCGGCGCGGCCGGATGGGCAAAGCAGCAAACTGCTGCTGAGTGAAGGCTCGATCCCCCGGCCCCCAGTAACTCATGCCATCCAGCAGCTGGATAAAGTCCTTGATGTAACGCTCATGTTCATTCATGTCTTTGCTCAACCATTGCAAGTGGTAGCGATCTTTCTCGCTAAAACCCTGTTTCATCACCCACGCGAAGTAGGCCTCCGGTGCCTCGCGCTGCAGTTGCAGCTGCCAGGCTTTGAATTCCTCACCAGAGCGCAGGCTCAGCCCCGCCAGATCCGCAAGCAGATCCCGGGCGCGCCGCATCCTCTCCAGCTCCTCATCCAGTTCCCTGACCCGGGCCTGCAATGCCGCCTGATCTATCTCACCAGCCAGACAAGCGAGGCACTGCTTGAGGCTGAGACCACCCGCCTGCAGGGCCTGCACCATCTGCAGTCGCTGCAGATCCCCCTCGTCATAGTGGCGATAGCCGTTGGCGGCCCGGGTACCGGAAATCACCCCCAGCTTCTCGTAATAGAGCAGGGTGGAGCGGGCGAGGCCGCAGCGGAGGGCCAGTTCGGATATTTTCATGGCAATCACTCACGGTGCGGGCCCTCAGGTGACCCGATAGAGACGAGCTTAAACTGTGAAGCTATAGACAGGTCAACGCCCTTTTCCAGAGATCCGCCAACAAAAACGGCCACCCGAGGGTGGCCGTTGTCAGCGCTATCAGCGATGCTACCGGCTCAGAGACCAGCCGCTTCCAGATGCTCCACCAGCAGCTGCACGCTGCGGTTACCGCGCCACTCGTTGACATCGAGCCGGTAGACCAGCCGCACCCGCTTGACCGAGGCATCGGGCCAGCGCTTGAGATCGACGCCAAAGGCGATGGCATCCACCGCATAGCCGGAATCGGTAGTCAGCATCATCTTGAGGTGCTTCTCCCCCACCAGCCGCTGCTGCACCAGCACGAACTCGCCGTCAAACAGTGGCTCGGGGAAAGCCTGACCCCAGGGGCCGGAGGCGCGAATAAGCTCCGCCAGCTCGAGATTTAGCTCGTCCGGCAGCAGCTCGCCGTCGGTGAGCAGCACCCCGGTCAGCAGCTCCGGCGTCACCAGCTCGCTGATGACCGCCTCAAACGCCCGACCGAAGGCCTCGATATTGGCCTTGGGCAGGGTCAGCCCCGCCGCCATGGCGTGGCCGCCAAACTTGCCCATCAGGCCCGGGTGGCGGGTATCGAGCAGTTCCAGCGCATCGCGCAGGTGCACGCCGGGGATGGAGCGGCCGGAGCCCTTGAGCTCGCTCTCGCTGCTCTCGGCAAAGGCGATGACCGGGCGGTAGTACTTCTCCTTCACCTTGGAGGCCACCAGCCCCACCACCCCCTGATGCCACTCGTTGCGGTGCAGCACGATGCCCGACGGCACCTCGCCATCGCGAAACCGGATCTGCTCCAGGGTGGAGAGCGCCTCCTGCTGCATCCCCTGCTCGATCTCCTTGCGCTCCTGATTGAGGCTGTCCATCTCGGAGGCGAGCTGGCGCGCCAGATTGAGATCATCGCTCAGCAAACAGGCGACCCCGAGCGACATGTCATCGAGGCGGCCCACCGCGTTGAGGCGCGGCCCCAGCGCAAAACCGAGGTCAGCGGCGGTGAGGCGGCGACCATCGCGGCCCGACACATCCACCAGCGCCTGAATGCCCGGGCGACAGCGACCGGCCCGGATCCTCTGCAAGCCCTGATGGACCAGAATGCGGTTGTTGCCATCGAGCGCCACCACGTCAGCCACCGTGCCAAGCGCCACCAGATCGAGATAATCCGCCACATTGGGGGCACGCAGCCCTTGCCGCTCATACCAACCGAGCTGGCGCAGGTGGGTGTTGAGAGCCGCCATCAGATAGAAGGCCACCCCCACCCCGGCCAGCGACTTGGAGGGGAAATCGCAGCCATGCTGGTTCGGGTTGACGATGGCATCGGCGTCAGGCAGCTCCTGACCCGGCAAATGGTGATCGGTAACCAGTACCTGCATGCCCGCCGCCTTGGCCGCCGCCACCCCGGCGATGCTGGAGATACCGTTATCCACCGTGATCAGGAACTCGGCGCCACGGGCCACCGCCAGCTCGACAATTTCGGGGGTGAGGCCGTAGCCGAACTCGAAGCGGTTGGGCACCAGAAAATCGATGTGGCGACCGCTCATGGCGCGCAGCGCCAGCACGCACAGGGCCGAGCTGGTGGCGCCGTCGCAGTCGAAGTCACCAACGATCAGGATCCGTTTCTGGGCAGTCAGGGCCTCCGCCAGCAGCGGCACCGCCTGCTCCATGCCATAGAGGCGCTGGGGCGGCAACAGCTGGCTGGCGCTGCGCTCCAGCAGGGCGGGATCGTCTACGCCACGACTGGCGAAGATTTGGCGAAGCAGGGGATGCAGGGTGGCAGGCAGATGGGAATCATCAACTCGCGGACGACGACGGATTTGCAGGGACATCAATGTGATCCAGTATCTTGAGCAGCTGTTCGGGGCTCTGATACCCGCGCACCAGATCCCCGTCAGAGGAGACCCAGGCCGGCAGTACCTTGACCCCCAACCATTGGCTCAGGCCAATATTTTGGATAAGGGTCTCACTACATGCCGTTTGAGGCAAATAGGCTTTTAACGGATCATTTTGCAGCAGGGGGTCGCTGCACCAGTCAGCGGCCCGTTCGGCATGATCAATGACGGGATAGATCTCGACGCTAACTCCTAAGGCCTGCAACTGTTGCAGTGTGGCAGAGAGCTGACGGCGTGCCGCATCCTGTTCGCCGAGAAACAGCGCGACCCGGTGACGCTCATCCCGGGCCTTGAGCACAATGGGAGTATGGGCCACCTGAGCCAGGCCCAGTCGGCGCTGCTCACGCATGCCAGAGATGGTCAGGTTCTTCATGTCACGGGTCATATCCAGCATGATCCCCTGCACCACATAGTCCCCTTTGGCATCGCTGTAGAGCACCCCCTGGGAGGTACCCAGCATATACAACCCCGCAATCGGGGTCGGTTCAACCAGATAGACGGGTACCCCCAACCGGGCCGTGATGGTCTGTTTCAAGGCTTGGGTATCCATCCCCGCTCTGGCAGCAAATGTGCACAAAAGCATCATTCCCAGTAGTAAATACTTCACTTGTTTACTCACGTGGTATGAATGAATCGACCAAGCAAACTACAGCAGCACAGCTCATTATTCAATCTGCTACTTACCAAAAAATTAATATCACTTTGTACCAAAAAAATGATTCCCTCCGATTGCCAAGGACTCATAACGCCCGCAAGCTAGTCAGGACGACAGGAATAACGCGGCTTCGCCTCTGTTTTCCTGACAAGAGTTCGCCCTTTGGCAAGGGCCATCAACGCGCTATCTTGTTTAATTTCGGAGGAAATAATGAGTCTGATTCAAGAGTTCAAAGCCTTTGCCGCCCGCGGCAACGTCATCGACATGGCGGTCGGTATCATCATCGGTGCCGCCTTCGGCAAGATTGTCTCCTCCTTTGTCGGTGACGTGATCATGCCGCCCATCGGCCTGATCCTCGGCGGCGTGGACTTCAGCGACCTGGCGGTCACCCTGAAGGCCGCAGAGGGCAGCACCCCGGCCGTGGTCATCGCCTATGGCAAATTCATCCAGACCATCATCGACTTTCTAATCATCTCCTTCGCCATCTTCATGGGGCTGAAGGCCATCAACACCCTCAAGAAGAAGCAGGAAGAGGAAGCCGCCGCCCCGGCAGGCCCGACCAAGGATCAGGAGCTGCTGACCGAGATCCGCGATCTGCTCAAATCCCAACAGGGGAAATAAACGCCACCTCCTGTCGTGTAATGCCAAAAAAACCGCCTGCTGGCGGTTTTTTGTTTTTGGGAGGCCAAGCACTCAGGCTCTGGGGTGGTGCTCACCGTGCAGTACCTTGAGTCGCTCGTTGGCCACATGGGTGTAGATCTGGGTGGTGGAGAGATCCGCATGGCCCAGCAGCATCTGCACCACTCGCAAGTCGGCGCCGTGGTTAAGCAGATGGGTGGCAAAGGCGTGGCGCAAGGTATGGGGGGATAGCTCGCCGTTGATCCCGGCCCGCTGCGCGTAGAGCTTGATGCGGTGCCAGAAGGTCTGGCGGGTCATCATACGGGCCTGTTTGGAGGGAAACACCACGTCCGAACTGGTGCCCCCCAGCAGCAGGGTGCGAGCCTCCCGGTAGTAACGCTCCAGCCAGTGCATCGCCTCCTCGCCCATCGGCACCAGCCGCTCCTTGTTCCCCTTGCCTACCACCCGCACCAGCCCCTGACGCAGGCTGACATGCTCGGCGGTGAGCCCCACCAGCTCGGAGACCCGCAGCCCGGTGGCGTAGAGCAGTTCAAGCATCGCCTTGTCCCGCAGCTCCAGCGGATCATCCACCAAGGGCGCACTCAGCAGGGCATCCACTTCCGCCTCGCTTAAATCGGAGGGGAGTTTTTTCGGCAGCTTGGGCCCCTCCAGCAGCACGGTCGGATCATCGCTGCGCAGCTTCTCGCGGTTGAGATACTGGTAAAAGCGGCGCAGGGCCGACAGGAAGCGGGCGGTGCTGCTCGCCGCAAACTGGTGATCGACCCGCCAGGCAAGGTAGTGCTGGATCTCGTCCATCCCCGCCAGCAGCAGCGAGCTCCCCTGCTCGTCGAGCCAGAGGGAGAATTTCTCCAGATCGCTGCGATAGGAGCTGACCGTGTTGTCAGACAATCCCCGCTCCAGCCAGAGGGCGTCGAGGAAAGGTTCAATCAGGGGATGGGGGACGGGCTTGCTCATGGTGCGCTGCAATCAGGGGATCGATGGCCCATTGTAACGCGCCAACTCCTTGGAAAGACAAGGCACTTTCATTGGAAAGATAAGCCACGTTTGCCAGCCCCCTTGCCGGGCGGTGAAGGTCGAATGGCAATCTGCTAGACTGGCCCCCTCCCCTTACGTTACCCATCGTGTTGCCAACATGGCGCAGCCCACACGAGCATGCGAGAACGCGCCAAAAGCAAGCGAGAAAGCGCCAACAGAGAGAAGAGCGATGAAGATTGGTCTGTTTTACGGTTCCACCACCTGCTACACCGAGATGGCTGCCGAGAAGATCCGCGCCCTCATCGGCCCCGAGCTGGTGGATATTCACAATATCAAGGATGTCTCCCTGCGCCGGATGGAGGATTACGAGATCCTGATCCTCGGTATCTCCACCTGGGATTTTGGCGAACTGCAGGAAGACTGGGAGTCCCGCTGGGAAGATATCGCCGATCTCCACCTGGAGGGACGCATCGTGGCCCTGTTTGGCCTCGGCGATCAGCTCGGTTATGGCGAATGGTTCCAGGATGCCCTCGGCATGCTGCACGATCAGCTGGTGCCCAGAGGGGTCAAGCTGGTGGGCTACTGGCCCAACGAAGGGTACGAATTCGATGCCTCCAAGGCACTGATCGACGATGGCCGTCACTTCGTCGGGCTGGCGCTGGACGATGCCAATCAATATGACCAGACCGATCCGCGCATCGAGCAGTGGGTCGAGCAGATCCTGAGCGAAATCCACGCCCTGCTCTGATCTTTCCCACGTTTTGGCAAAACGCCCCTGAGCGCCTGGCCCTGGCCGCCGGGCGCAGTTATCGCACCGATTTTCTCAATCGGTATCATCGCGTGACCCTATAGCGACTTTTTTGTGCTGGTCTGCAACAATGGACTCGACATCCCATAACAATCAGAGCCGGATGTCGGAAGCAAACGGACAGACCAGAAAAGGATATTCTATGACCCCATTCTCCCTGTTGGCCCCCGCCATCGCCCGTGACGTGCTCGATCACGCGCTGGCGCTGGGTGCCGATTTCGCCGAACTGTTTGTCGAGCGCAAGCGCCGCAGCCAGCTTAGCCTGCTCTCCAGCCAAATAGAGAACATCAGCGGCGGCCTCGATTTTGGCATTGGCGTGCGCCTCTGTTACGGCCACAAGGTACTCTACGGCTACACCAATCTGGCCAGCCGCGACGAGCTGCTGCGCATCGTCACCCTGCTGGCGGCCAAAGACCGGCGTGACCCCGTGGTCACCGCTACCGCCTTCGATTTCACCCGATTGACCGATCGCAACCCGGTGGCCCTGCCGCTCTCGGCAGACAAGCTGCTGGAGCAGAAGATCGCCTACCTGCACGCCATGGATGCCGCAGCCCGTGCCGAGAGCGGCAAGGTGAGCCAGTTCTCCGGCAACGTGCTGGGCTGGGAGCAGGAGGTGGAGATCTTCAACAGCGAAGGAGTGCAAGTGGCCGATCGCCGCCACTACAACCGCATCATGGCCCAGACCATCGCCATGGAAGGGAGCGAGCAGAGCGTCGGTTATGAGGCCCCCGGCGCCCTGATGGGCTGGGAGCATGCCGATCGCATCGATCCGCGCGAGCTGGCCCTCACCGCCACCCGTCAGGCACTTGTGAAGCTGGGAGCGGCACCCTGCCCGAGCGGCACCCTGCCGGTCATCATGGAGAACGGCTTTGGCGGCGTCATCTTCCACGAGGCGTGCGGCCACCTGCTGGAGACCACATCGGTCGCCAAGAGGGCCTCGGTATTCCACGACAAAATGGGCCAGCTGATCGCCAATCCGGCAGTCAGCGCTGTGGATGAAGGCTTGCAGAGCAACGCCTGGGGCTCCATCAACGTCGATGACGAAGGGATGGCGACTCAGCATACCCAGCTCATCAAGGACGGCGTGCTAACCGGTTTTCTGGTGGACAGAATGGGGGCGCTCAAGACCGGCTACGCCCGCACCGGCTCCGGGCGGCGCGAATCGTACAAGTACGCCCCCACCTCGCGTATGCGCAACACCTATATCGAGCCGGGCAACCATAGCCTCGACGATATGCTGGCCACCGTCGAACACGGCATCTACGCCAAGAAGATGGGGGGCGGCTCGGTACAGCCCGGCACCGGCGAGTTCAACTTCAACGTGCAGGAGGCCTATCTCATCGAGCAAGGCAAGATCACCCGCCCGCTCAAATCGGCGACCCTGATCGGCACGGGCCCGCAAGTGCTCAAAGAGATCTCCATGGTCGGAAGCAATCTGGCGCTGGCCGCCGGCATGTGCGGCTCGGTCTCGGGCTCTGTCCCCACTTCGGTGGGCCAGCCGGCTCTCAAAGTGGACAACATTCTGGTGGGAGGGAACGCCTGATGAGCCAACTCGACATGAACCAACTGCTCACCCGCCTGCTGGATAAAGTGGCCGACCTCGGTGCCGAGGCAGACATCATCGCCAATCAGGAGAAGGCCTTCTCCCTCAAGGCAGACAAGGGCGAGCTGGGTGAATACAAAGTCACCAGCAGCCAGCAGCTCGGTATTCGCCTGATCAAAGAGGGTCGGGTCGGCATCGCCTACTCGGAATCCCTCGATGAGTTGGCGCTGGATGCCATGCTGCAGGATGCGCTCGATGCCAGCCGCTTTGCCAAGGTGGATGCGGATCAGCGCATCTCGGTCGCCAATAGCCGGATCACCACAGATTGCGCCGAGATCAACCAGCCCGATACCACGCCGGTTGAGGAGAAGATCGCCCTGGCCCTGCGCCTGGAATCTGACATGCTGGCCATGCCCGATGTGAGCGGCGCCCCCTACAACAGCTTCTTCGAAGGGGAGAGCCAGCTCTGGCTCGCCAACAGTCAGGGCACCCTCTGCCAGCACGGCGAGTTCAGTGTCGGCTGCTACACCTCTGCGCTGGTCGAACGGGGTGGCCGCCAGTCGATGCACTCGCAGGGGCAGTATGGCCGTCGCTTCGACGAGCTCGACAGCCAGGCCCTTATCGAACAAATCTACGCCATCGCCGATGGCCTGCTGCCCGGTGAAGCGGTGCCGAGCGGTCGCTACAGCGTCATCTTCAGCACCAACTGCTTCGCCAGCCTGTTTGGCAGCTTTCAGGGGGTGCTGTCAGGCAAATGGGCCCAGCAAGGGATCAACCCCTGGCGCAGCAAGGTGGGCCAAAGCGTGGCGTCACGCTGGCTCACTCTGGAGAGCCGGGTCTATATGCCGGGCGGCATGAACATCAAGGCGTTTGATGGCGAGGGAGCGGCCACCTCGGATCTGCTGCTGATTGGCGAAGGGGAGCTGAAAACTCTGCTCCACAACAGCGCCACCGCCCGCCACTTTGGCGTCGCCAGCAACGGCTCGGCCGCCCGCGGTGCCCGCAGCGCCCTCGATGTCACCGCTCGCCATCTGGTGTTTGGCGCGGGCCCCCACCGCGAAGCGGAGGTGCGGAGCGGCGACTATCTGGAGCTGGTCAAGCTGGACGGCCTGCATTCGGGGGCCGATGCGGTGAGCGGCGACTTCTCGTTTGGCGCGTCAGGGTTCCTCTGCCGCGATGGGGTTCGCCTGCAGCCGGTGCGCGGCATCACGGTAGCGGGCAACTTCTATCGCCTGCTGGGCGAGCTGGAAGCGGTCGGTGACACCCTGCACCACAACGATGGCAAGGGCTTCTTCGCCCCGCTGATCCGTTTTGGCGGACTCTCCGTCGCGGGCAAGTAAACGCCTCGACGAAACCTGCAAGTAAGAAAAAGGCGCCTGATGGCGCCTTTCTCACATTGGCAAGCAGAGTGTCGATGCCTCTGGATAAATGGACGATTACGCTTCGCTAATCGTCCCTACCGGTCGGTACCTTAGCCTGATGATACGGCCACTCAGGGTGAAAGCGGCTCACGGTGATACTCGGCGCAGCCACACTCGGGGCAGGTATCGAGCTGCTGGGGATGCAGCACGGTATGACGCCAGCCGCACTGGTCGCACACCATGACCCCGAGCCCCACCCAGTCACCGGCCTCATAGACGCCCTTGTGCTCCAACTCGTCGGCCAGCTCGCGCCACTCCACCTGGGCACGGTCGGTCACATCCGCCAGCCAGGACCAGGCGGTGTCTTTGAGGGCCAGCATAAAGGCCGACTCTTCCACCTGCGCACTATCGTCATGGCGCCCCTCGTCATAGTTGCCCAGATCCCGCTTCACGTACTCGGCGATCAGCGCCAGCTCGTCCTGGGTCAGGTCGCTGGCGGCCTCCAGATAGGCCTGCACCTTGGCGATCATCCGGTTGAGGCGCTCCCCCTGGAACTCTTCAGTCTCTTGCCACTGTTTTTGCAGCTCGGCAATGAAGGCTTCGTACCCTTTTTGACGTTTGTCCATGGCTCTAACTCCTCTACTAAACCCTGATCTGGCCCGGCTTAAGGCCCAAGGGACGCTGGCGGTTGTTGCCGCCGCAGGATATGGGTATTCTATTGCGATTTCCCAGCTGATTTATCTATTCATTTCACAGATCCGGATGTCACCAATGCAAGAGCAATACGTTCCCCAATCAATCGAACCAGCAGTGCAAAAGCACTGGGATGCCAAGAAAACCTTCAAGGCCGTGGAGAAAGTAGACAAGGAGAAGTTCTACTGCCTGTCCATGTTCCCCTATCCGTCTGGTCGACTACACATGGGGCACGTTCGTAACTACACCATAGGTGATGTGATCTCCCGTTATCAACGGCTCAATGGCAAGAACGTGCTGCAACCCATAGGTTGGGATGCATTCGGTCTGCCAGCGGAGAACGCCGCAGTCAAAAACAACACTGCCCCGGCGCCCTGGACCTACGAAAACATCGAATACATGAAGAACCAGCTGAAGATGCTGGGTCTGGGTTATGACTGGGATCGTGAAGTCGCCACCTGCAAGCCGGACTACTACCGCTGGGAGCAGTGGTTCTTCACCAAGCTCTACGAGAAGGGTCTGGTCTACAAGAAGACCTCCTCCGTCAACTGGTGCCCGAACGACATGACAGTGCTGGCCAACGAGCAGGTGGTCGACAACTGCTGCTGGCGCTGTGACACCCCGGTGGAGCAAAAAGAGATCCCCCAGTGGTTCATCAAAATCACCGACTACGCCGAAGAGCTGCTGAACGACATCGACAATCTGGAAGGCTGGCCAGAGATGGTCAAGACCATGCAGCGCAACTGGATTGGCCGCTCCGAAGGGGTCAACATCAGCTTCGCCATTGAGGGTCAGGCTGAGCAGCTGGAGGTCTACACCACCCGTCCGGACACCTTCATGGGCGTCACCTATGTCGGTATCGCCGCCGGTCACCCGCTGGCGCTGCAGGCTGCTGCCAGCAACCCGGAACTGGCCGCCTTTATCGAAGAGTGCAAGAACACCAAGGTAGCCGAAGCCGAACTGGCCACCATGGAGAAGAAAGGCATGGCCACCGGCCTCTATGCCATTCACCCGCTGGATGGCCGCAAGGTACCGGTCTGGGTCGCCAACTTCGTACTGATGAACTACGGCACCGGCGCCGTGATGGCAGTTCCGGCTCACGACCAGCGTGACTTCGAGTTCGCCACCAAATATGGCCTCGACATCAAGGCGGTGATCAAGCCGGTTGATGGCGACGTCGATGTGAGCGAAGCGGCTTATACCGAGAAGGGCGTACTGTTCAACTCCGGCGAGTTTGACGGTCTCGACTTCCAGGGCGCTTTTGACGCCATCGCCAACAAGCTGGAAGCGCTCGGCCACGGCAAGCGCACCGTCAACTTCCGTCTGCGCGACTGGGGTGTCTCCCGTCAGCGTTACTGGGGTGCCCCTATCCCGATGCTGACCCTGGCTGACGGTACAGTCGTACCGACGCCGGAAGATCAACTGCCGGTTCTGCTGCCGGAAGATGTGGTGATGGATGGTATCCAGAGCCCGATCAAGGCCGACGCCGAGTGGGCCAAAACCACCTATAACGGTCAGGAAGCGTTCCGCGAGACCGATACCTTCGACACCTTTATGGAGTCCTCCTGGTACTACGCCCGTTACTGCTCCCCGGACTACGACAAGGGCATGCTGGATCCGGCTGCTGCCAACCACTGGCTGCCGGTGGATCAGTACATCGGCGGTATCGAGCACGCCTGTATGCACCTGCTCTACGCCCGCTTCTTCCACAAGCTGCTGCGTGACGCGGGTCTGGTGAACAGTGACGAGCCGTTCAAGCGTCTGCTCTGCCAGGGCATGGTGCTGGCCGACGCCTTCTACTACAAAGACGAGAAGGGCGGCAACGTCTGGGTCAGCCCGACCGACGTCAAAGTAGAGCGTGACGAGAAGGGGCGTATCACCAAGGCCATCGACAACGAAGGCCGTGAGGTAATGCACTCCGGCATGACCAAGATGTCCAAGTCCAAGAACAACGGCATCGACCCGCAGCTGATGGTCGAGCGTTACGGCGCCGATACCGTCCGTCTGTTCATGATGTTCGCCTCCCCAGCCGAGATGACGCTGGAGTGGTCCGACTCCGGCGTAGAGGGTGCCCAGCGCTTCCTGCGTCGCCTCTGGCGCACCACCTTCGAGCACGTCTCCGGTGGCGCCGTTGCCGCACTGGACGTAGCAGCCCTCACCAACGAGCAGAAAGCGGTACGCCGTGAACTGCACAAGACCATCGCCAAGGTGAGCGATGACGTGGGTCGCCGTCAGACCTTCAACACCGCCATCGCCGCCATCATGGAGCTGATGAACAATCTGGCCAAGCTGGGCTCCGACGAGCAGGACCGCGCCCTGATGCAGGAAGCGCTGGAAGCCGTGGTGGTCATGCTCTACCCCATCACCCCGCACATCGGCTTCGAGCTGTGGAAGATGCTGGGCAAGGGCGACGACGTGGATCACGCTGCATGGCCGGTGGCCGATGAAGCGGCCATGGTCGAGACCGAGAAGCTGGTGGTGGTGCAGATCAACGGCAAGATGCGCGGCAAGCTGACCGTACCGGCCGAGATCAGCCAGGCTGATGTCGAGAAGCTGGCGATGGCCGATGCCTCCGTGCAGAAGTTCACCGACGGTCTGACCGTGCGCAAGGTGATCTACGTACCTGGCAAGCTGCTCAACATTGTCGCTAACTGATTGGCTACCAACTGATCATTGTCAATCTGTGACAGCAAACGGATGATAACGGCGGGCCCTGCGCCCGCCGCTTTCCCTTAATGCAAAGAGGATTTTCTATGGGCACCATCTTCACCCGCTGGATGGCCATCGTGCTGGCTGGTCTGCTGCTGCAAGGCTGCGGCTTTCACATGCGCGGCAACGGCATTCCGAGCGAGCTGATGACCATGAAGGTCGTGGGCGACAACAAGAGCGACTTCTACCGGCTGGTGACCACCCGTCTGAAGGCCTCTGGCGTGACCCTGGCCGACAAGGAGGGCATTCCGGTGCTCACTCTGGGCGGCGTAGGCAGCACCAGTCAGGTCGCCTCGGTCAACGCGCTGGGGACGGACACCGAATATGTGCTGGGCTTTGGTACCCAATTCACCATCTCGGTGCCGGGCAAGCCGACTCAGGTCTTCCCCATCAACTTCAACCGCAGCTTCCTCAACAAGCCGGATGCAGCGCTCGCCTCCTCCCGTGAGCAGGAGCAGCTCAACCGCGAAATGCAGGAGCAGGCGGCCAATCAGGTGATCCGGCAGTTGAGTCAGGTCAGCTTCTGATGCGAGTACTTTGATGAGAGTCTACCCTGAGCAATTTGGTGACCACCTCAAAGCAGGGCTTCGGCCCTGCTATCTCGTTTTTGGCGACGAGCCCCTGTTGCGACTGGAGGCCATCGATGCCATCCGTCAGGTCGCCCGCAAGCAAGGTTTCGATGAACGCCACACCTTCGTGGTGGAACAGGGGCTGGACTGGAATCAGGTCTACGATGCCTGTCAGGCCATGAGCCTCTTCTCCGCCCGCCAGATCATCGAGCTGGAGCTGCCCGCCAAGGTGGACAAGGATCTGGCGGCCCGCATCAGTGAAATCGGCAAGCAGCTCCATCCAGACCTGCTGCTGGTGCTGAGCGGCGGTCGCCTCAATCAGACCCAGATGAAGGCAGCCTGGTTCGACAAGCTCTACCAGATTGGCACCTATGTGCCGGTCAACCATCCGGAGCCCAAATTTTTCCCGCGCTGGATGAGTGCCCGTTTTGCGCGTTTCGGCCTCAAGGCGCTGCCGGATGCCATCAACTTCATGTGCCACTCCTACGAGGGTAACCTGCTGGCCGCCAGTCAGGAGATCGAGAAGTTGACCCTGCTCTCGCCGCCCCAGCCCATCAGCGTCACCTATCTGCAAGAGACCATCATCCGCCACGCCCACTTCACCCCGTTCCAGCTGGTCGATACCCTGCTGGAGGGCAAGGTGAACCGGGCCCAGCGCATTCTGGCCGCCCTGCGGGCCGAAGGCACCGAGCCGGGGATGCTGGCCTGGACCCTCTGCCGCGAGCTGGAGCAGCTGACCGAGCTGTCGCTGGCGATGCGCAACGGCCAGCCGCTGGGGGAGCACTTCAGCCGCCTGCGCATCTGGCAGAGCCGCCAGCAGCTCATTCAGCAGGCGCTGACCCGACTGCCGTTTGCCAAGTTGCAGCAACTGTGGCAACTGATGGCCCAGCTGGACGATGCCCAGCGCCGCTTCGATACCGAACAGGCCTGGCTGATGTTGCAGACCATTGCCCTCGGCTTTCGTGATGGCACCCCGCTGCCGCTGGTGATGGAGAGCAGCCCGTGCTGAAGGCGCCGGTCGGTTTGCTTGGCGGCACCTTCGACCCCATTCATATCGGTCATCTGCGCCCGGCCATCGAGGCGCGCGATGCCCTCGGGCTGGCCGAGATGCGGCTAATCCCGAACCATATCCCGCCCCACCGCGCCAATCCGTTCTGTTCCAGCGAACAGCGCCTCGCCATGGTCAGACTGGCGGCGGCGGAGAACCACCACTTTGTGGTGGATGAGCGGGAGCTGCGACGGGACAAGCCTTCTTACACCATCGATACCCTGATCGAGCTGCGTCATGAACTGCCCGATACGCCGCTCTGTTTTCTGATGGGGATGGATTCCCTGCTGAGCCTGCCAAGCTGGCACCGCTGGCAGGAGCTGCTCGACTATGCCCATCTGGTGGTGAGCGTGCGACCGGGCTGGCAACCGGAGTATCCGGCCGAGGTAGCGCAATTGTTGGCGCGCCATCACACCCGCGATGCAGGCGCGCTGCACCAGCGTCTGGCCGGTCATATCTGGCTGGCGGACAACCAGCCCATCGAACTGTCAGCCACCCGGCTGCGGGCCCTGCTGGATGCGGGGCAAGACACCCGCTACCTCTTGCCCGAGTCGGTTGCGCACTATATTGATCAACAGGGGCTCTACCGCGCCAATCGCCGCTAGCCCCTGTCGTAATCCCGCCCAGCCCGATGGGAAACGGGAGTGACCATGATATAATCCGCCGCCCTGACGCAAACGCTGCGCGCCGGAACAGAGGAGAGACTCATTGCAAGGCCAAGAACTGCATGCCTTTATCATCGACAAGATCGATGACATGAAAGGCCGCGACATCATCACCCTCGATGTACGCGGCAAATCCAGCATTACTGACACCATGATCGTCTGTTCCGGCAACTCCAGTCGTCACGTCAGCGCCATTGCCCACCATCTGGCCAGCGAGGCCCGCCACGCGGGTCTCGATCTGCTGAGCGTGGAAGGGCAGTTGAGCGGTGAATGGGTACTGGTAGATATGGGCTCGGTGATCGTGCATGTGATGCAGGATGAACATCGTGACTTCTACCAACTGGAAAAGCTGTGGAGCGGTGCCGCTCAAGTGAATACGCAATAAGAGCACAAGTGTAACGACCATGAAGATCCAGTTGATTGCGGTGGGCACCAAGATGCCCGCCTGGGTAGAGCATGGCTTCGAAGAGTATCGTCGCCGCTTCCCGAAAGACATGCCGTTTGAACTCGTCGAGATCGGCGCCGGTAAACGGGGCAAAAATGCCGACATTCCCCGCATCCTGCAGAAGGAAGGGGAAGCCATGCTGGCGGCCGCAGGCCGCTCGCGTATCGTCACCCTCGATATTCCGGGCAAACCCTGGACCACCGAGCAGCTGGCTACCCAGCTGGAAGCGTGGAAACTTGATGGCCGCGATGTCGCCCTGCTGGTCGGCGGGCCGGAAGGCTTGTCCCCCGAGTGCAAGGCTGCCGCCGAACAGAGCTGGTCGCTGTCACCGCTCACCCTGCCCCATCCGCTGGTGCGGGTACTGGTGGCCGAGAGCCTCTATCGGGCCTGGAGCATCACCACCAATCATCCGTATCATAGAGAGTGAGCCATGCGTCTCTGGAGTCTCACCTCTCATATTCACCCGTATCACAGAGAGTGAACAATGCAGTTCCTGCTGTTATTGCCCCCAAGGGTCTTGAGGTAAAGGCATGCTGAAACAACGCATCGAAATGCGCGATCACAGTGCCGAGGGCAATCTGTTCTTCCGGCGCACCCTGGTAGCCTACATCGGCATCGTCGTGCTGATGCTGGTGCTGCTGGGCAATCTCTATTATCTGCAGGTCGAGTCCTACGACACCTACCAGACTCGCTCCAACTCCAACCGTATCCGCGTGGTGCCAGTGGCGCCGCCACGGGGCCTGATCTATGACGCCAACGGCGTACTGCTGGCGGAAAACCGCCCGGTCTACAGTCTGGAAATCGTGCCGGAAGAGACCACAGATCTCGAAAAAACCGCCGACCAGCTGATCACCCTGCTGGGGCTGCCGGAAGGCACCAAGGAGAAGTTCCTCGCCGAAGTGAAGCGCCAACGCCGCTTCAAGCCGGTCGCCCTCTACGAGAAGCTGACCGAGTATCAGGTGGCCCTCTTCTCGGTCAACCAGCACAACTACCCGGGCGCCAGCATCGAGGCCTACCTCAAGCGCTACTACCCGTTTGGTGACACCCTCACCCATGCGCTGGGCTATGTGGCCAAGATCAACACCCGTGACGTGGAGCGCCTCGACAAGGAAGAGAAACTCGCCAACTACGCGGCCACCAAGGATATCGGCAAGCAGGGAGTGGAGAAGTATTACGAGGATCAGCTGCACGGCGTGGCGGGCTATCAGGAGGTCGAGGTGAACAACCGCGGCCGGATTGTCCGCACCCTCAAGTTCCAGCCGCCCATTCCCGGCCAAGATATCTACCTCAATATCGACGTCCGGATGCAGCTCAAGGCCCAGCAACTGCTGGCTGGCCAGCGCGGTGCCATCGTGATGATGGACCCGAGAACCGGCGCCATCCTGGCCCTGGAGTCGAGCCCGAGCTACGACCCCAACCTGTTCGTGACCGGCATCTCCAGCGCCAACTACTCGGCGCTGCTCAACGATCCGGCGCGGCCGCTGGTGAACCGCACCACTCAGGGCATCTATGCCCCCGCCTCCACCGTCAAACCCATGATGTCCATCATGGGCCTCAACGAGGGAGCCATCACCCCGGGCTACCGCTATTTCGGCGGCCCGAGCTTCTCCATTCCCGGCACCACCAAGAAGTTCCGTGACTGGCGCCGCTGGGGCCACGGCTGGCTCGATGTCTATCGCGCCATCGAGGTCTCGGCAGATACCTACTTCTACGATCTCGCCTATCGGGTCGGCATCGACAAAATCCACAGCTACATGACCAAGTTCGGCTTCGGTCAGTACACCGGCGTCGATCTCTATGAAGAGACCAAGGGCGTCATGCCGTCTCGCGACTGGAAGATGGCCCGCTGGCGCCAGCCCTGGTATCAGGGTGACACCATCTCGGTCGGTATCGGTCAGGGCTACTGGAGCGCCACCCCGCTCCAGCTGGCCAAGGCGATCAGCATCCTGACCCAGAACGGTCACGACGTGACCCCGCACCTGCTCAAGAGCACCGCCTCACAGGCGGGGGTGGTCGATGCCCCCATCAACCCCAATATTGCCCTCAAGCTCAAGAACGACAGCTTCTGGAAAGTGGCGCAAGAGGGGATGTGGCGCGTCAACCATGGCAGCGAAGGCAGTGGCCGTCACTCGTTTGCCAAGGCGCCTTACTCCTCGGGTGGCAAATCGGGCACCGCTCAGGTGGTCGGTCTGAAGGAAAATCAGGTGTACAACATCAAGACCGTCAAGGCGGAGCATCGCGATAACGCCCTGTTCGTCGCTTATGCCCCCTTTGAGGCGCCCAAAGCGGTAGTGGCACTGGTGCTGGAAAACTCCATCGGTGGTGGTGGTGGCCGGGCGGCATCGCCCATTGCTCGCCAGATGCTGGATGCCTATCTGCTGCCCCCTGATCCGCAACTGCCACCGGCACCGGAAAAGCCGTCCCAACCGAGTGAGGTCGCCCCCCATGAGTAATTCAGCTCGCCAGCAGAGTATCTGGTACAAGCTGCATATCGACTTGCCCCTGCTGCTCGGTCTGCTGGCCGTGATGACCCTCTCCATGGTGGTGCTCTACTCCGCCTCCGGTCAGGATATCGACTCCATCGTGCGCCAGCTGGTGCGCGGTGGTCTTGCCTTTGCCCTGATGATCGGCATGGCCCAGCTGCCACCCTCCCTCTACGCCCGCTGGTCGGTGCCGCTGTTCGCCGTGGTGGTGCTGATGCTGATTGCGGTGGACGTGTTCGGCCACATCGGCAAGGGGGCTCAGCGCTGGCTCGATCTGGGCTTTATGAAGTTCCAGCCCTCCGAGGTGATGAAGCTCTCCATGCCCATCATGGTGGCCGCCTGGCTCAGTCGCCACTCGCTGCCCCCCAAGTTCAGCCATGTGGTGATCGCCCTCATCATGGTGCTGCTGCCTACCCTGCTGATCGCCGCCCAGCCCGACCTTGGCACCTCCATTCTGGTGGCCGCCTCCGGCTTCTTCGTCATCTTCCTGGCGGGACTCAGCTGGTGGCTGATCGGGCTGGCGGTCATGTTGATGGTCGCCTTTATGCCGGTGCTCTGGTTCTTCCTGATGCACGACTACCAGCGCCAGCGGGTGCTGATGCTGCTCGACCCGGAGAAAGACCCGCTCGGCCGCGGCTATCACATCATCCAGTCCAAGATTGCCATCGGCTCCGGCGGCGTCTTTGGCAAGGGGTGGCTGCAAGGGACCCAGTCCCAGCTGGAGTTCCTGCCCGAGCGCCATACCGACTTCATCTTCGCGGTATTTAGCGAGGAGTTCGGTCTGGTGGGGGTTGCCCTGCTGCTGGTGCTCTACCTCTACGTCATCAGCCGCTGCCTGTTTATCTCGATGCAGGCCCAGAACAGCTTCGAGCGACTGCTGGGTGGCGCCATCACCCTCACCTTCTTCGTCTATGTGTTCGTCAACATGGGCATGGTGAGCGGCATCTTGCCGGTGGTGGGGGTGCCTCTGCCGCTGGTGAGCTATGGCGGCACCTCCATGGTGACCCTGATGGCAGGATTCGGTATCCTGATGTCCATCCAGACTCATAGAAGACTGCTCGCCTGATGAGACGGGTTGGATTGCTGCTCTCTCTCGCCGCCTCGATGGCGACCGCTGCCGTGGCGCCGGATCGCTTGGCCCTGCTCGCCGACCAGCAGCAGGTGCCGCTGGCGGAATTGCAGGCCGCGGTCGCCCGTGCCCAGCTACGGCAGGAGGTGCTCGACACCATCAGCAAGCCGTGGGAGGCCAAACCCTGGCATCGCTACCGGCCGCTGTTTGTCACCCCGGATCGCATCCGTGACGGCCAGCAGTTCTGGCAGCAACATGCCGAAACGCTGGCCCGCGCGGAGCAGACCTATCGGGTGCCTGCCTCGCTTATCGTAGCCATCATCGGGGTCGAGACCTTCTATGGTCGCCAGATGGGTCGTCATCCGGTGCTCGATAGCCTCTACACCCTGGGGTTTCACTACCCCGAGCGCAGCGACTTCTTTGCCAAGGAGTTTGCCCAGCTGGTGTTGCTGGCAAGGGAAGAGGGCTGGTCGCTGGAGCGCCTCAAGGGCTCTTATGCTGGCGCCATGGGGATGGGACAGTTCATGCCCTCCAGCTACCGCCACTACGCCGTCGATTTTGACGGGGATGGCAAGCGGGATCTGTTTGCCAACCCGGTCGATGCCATCGGCAGCGTGGCCAACTATTTTGCCAGCCACCAGTGGCGCTGGGGCGAATCCGTGGTGGAACCGGCCCAGATCGGGTTGATGGCAGTCGAACCTCTACTCAGGCCTGAGCCCGAGCTCACGCAACCGTGGTCAGAACTGGCGGCGGCAGGGATTGAGCTCGCCACGCCGCTGGCCCCACAGACGCCGGTCAAGTTACTGGCGTTTGCCCAAGCCGATGGACCGGAATACTGGGTCGCACGGCATAACTTTTATGTGATCACCCGCTACAATCGCAGCCCACTCTATGCGATGGCGGTGTATCAACTTAGCCAAGCCATTCAGGAAGCGTATGCATCTTCGTCACAAACTCCTCCCGCTCAGCCTGAGCTTGTTGCTGGCCGCCTGTAGCAGCCAGCCGGAACAGTCCGCCCCCGTCGAGCAGCAAGCACCGGTCAGCAAGCCACCCGTTATCGAGATCCCGCAAGCCACCGGCGCCATTCCGCGCCCCGAGCCCCTGAGTGCCAGCGGCAACCGGGACTACTGGATCGGCAAGCAGAAAAACGAGGTGTGGCGCGATATCAAGCACTACAGCGAAGAGGGCACCGCCAGCTGGCTGTCGCCGGATCTGGACGGCCAGAAGACCGCCAACGGCGATGTGCTGGACAGCAAGCTGTTCAGCGCCGCCCACCGCAACCTGCCCATCCCGAGCTATGTGCGGGTCACCAATCTGGACAACGGGCTGGAGACGATCGTGCGGGTCAACGATCGCGGCCCGTTCAACAGCCCTAACCTGATCGATCTCTCCTACGCGGCCGCCAAGCAGCTGGAGATGGTCGATAGCGGTGAAGCGCGAGTAAGGCTGGAGCTGATCAACGACACCCCGGATCAGATGGTGATCATGGAGCCGATGAAGCCCATCGAGATGACCCCGACCACCCCGGCCGCAGCTGCGCCGAACACAATGTCGCAAGATGGCTTCCTGGGTGAACCGACCGCGCTGGCGATGGCCACTCCCGCCGCCGACCCCACGCCTGCCCCCGTCAAGGCGCCAGCGGCCAAGCCCGCCCAAGCGGCGCCGGTTAAACCAGCGCCAGCCAAGGCCGCAGCGCCCGCCAGCAGTGGTGATGGCAAGATGATCCAGGTGCTGGCCAGCGGCTCCCGGGAGCGGGCCGAGGCGATGGGCAAGGTGATGACCCAGCGTTACGGCGTGCCCTACCGGGTCGATGCCCATGGCGCCATTTTCCGGGTGCTGATTGGCCCGGTCGCCGCCGACCAGCAGGCAAGTGTGCTGGAAAAAGTACGTCAGGGCGGGCTGGAACAGGCCTTTATCGTCCCCTGATCGCCCCCTTTTGCCGCGGATGTGACTAACCGCTTACTCACTGTCATCACGTCGTTTTATGGCGTGATGACAGGGAGTGATGGATAAAAAACCAGTTCTGATCGCCATGTCGGGCTATAACCTGCGGGCGCATCTGGTATAGTTAGGCCCGCATTTTATCCCCATCTGGCTCGCAGGAATTTCAAGATGTCCAAATTTGCCCGTTCAGTTCTTCTGGCCTCACTGATCAGCGTAACCGCCCAGGCCAATACGCCGGTGCCGACACCGACCCCGAATGCCATGCCCATGGTGGTACCCGCCGCGCCGGAGATCTCCGCCAAGGCTCATATTCTGATCGACTACTACTCCGGTCAGGTGCTGGCCGAGCAGAACGCCGAAGAGCGTCTGCCGCCCGCCAGTCTGACCAAGATGATGACCTCCTACATCATCGGCCAGGAGCTGCTGAAGGGGAACATCAAGCGCACCGACATGGTGACCATCAGCCAGAACGCCTGGTCCAAGAACTACTCCGACTCCTCCAAGATGTTTATCGAGGTGGGCAAGCAGGTCTCCGTCGATGACCTGAACAAGGGCATCATCATCCAGTCTGGCAACGACGCCTGCGTCGCCATGGCCGAGTTCCTGGCAGGCAGCACCGACTCCTTCGCCAGCCTGATGAACAGCTGGGCCGCCAAGCTCGGCATGAACGACAGCCACTTCATGAACCCGCACGGTCTGGATGCGGAAGGTCACTACAGTACCGCTCACGACATGGCCCGTCTGGGTCAGGCGCTGATCCGCGACCTGCCGGAGGAGTACAAGATCTACTCCCAGAAATCCTTCGTGTTCAACGGCATCACCCAGCACAACCGCAACCGCCTGCTGTGGGATCAATCCCTGCAAGTGGATGGCATCAAGACCGGCCACGTCAGCCAGGTCGGCTATAACCTGGTCTCTTCCGCCACCAACAACGAAGGCATGCGCCTGATCGCCGTGGTGCTGGGTGCCAGCAGCGAAGGTTCCCGCGCCGCCGAGAGCAAAAAACTGCTCACCTACGGCTTCCGCTTCTTCCAGAGCCTGACTCCGTACAAGGCTGGCACCGAGCTGGTCACCCAGAAGATCTGGATGGGCGACAAGTCTGAAGTGAAACTGGGTGTCGACAAAGATGTCTCCGTGCTGGTCACCCGTGGTCAGGGCAACAACCTGAAAGCGGACTTCCAGCTCGACAGCGAGCTGAAAGCGCCGCTGGCCAAGGGTCAACGGGTCGGTACCGTGTTCCTGAAGCAGGGCGACAAAGAGATCAAGCAAGTGCCGCTGGTTGCGCTGGAAGAGGTGCAGGAAGGTGGCCTGATCAGCCGTCTGTGGGACTACCTGGTACTGCTGGTCTCCAGCTGGTTCAAGTAATCCGGACGCACAATCCTCACTATACAGCGGCGCCAACAGGCGCCGCTGCTGTCTATACCGGGTAAAGGCAGTGAATAACCCTGCAAACTGCAGGTTCCGCCTTACCCTGATTTGTGGTAAAAAGCAGCACTTCCATCCTGGTCTGACCGATCCTGGCCTTGATCCCGGTCCGTGCCGCGCCCATATAGCTATGAGCCGTGCCCGTCTAGACTTGAAATGGCGGCCTTCACGGGCCATCGGCCACTAGCCATCCAAGATGAAGTCATCCCGTTGATGACGCAAAAGGTGAGTAAATGAATACCAAGTTTGATGAACTGCTGGAATTTCCCTGCAAATTCCCGTTCAAGGTGCTCGGCGTTGCCGACCCGGCGCTGCCGGAGATGGTGGTTGAGGTGCTGCAACAGCACGCCCCCGGCACCTACAGCCCGACCGTCCAGCCCAGCTCCAAGGGTAACTATCACTCGGTCCGCGTGACCGTGACGGCCCAGAGCAAAGAGCACATCGAAGCGATGTACCACGCTCTTGGCAAGATTGAGCTGGTGAAGTACGTACTGTAATTTCTCTCTCGCCCCGTTCTGCGGGGCGACTGTTTTTGGCCGCAGCACGCCGCGAGGACGCCATGTCATCCCAGATCCCCGCCCAGTCCAGCCTGATTGTCAGGCAGCTGGGTCGCCGCCCCTACCAGCCGGTATGGGACGCCATGAAAGCCTTCACCGATAACCGCACCAGCGACACCCCGGACGAGTTCTGGGTGGTCGAGCACGATCCCGTCTACACCCAGGGTCAGGCCGGCAAGGCCGAACACCTGCTCAATCCGGGCAATATCCCGGTGGTGCAGAGCGATCGCGGCGGTCAGGTGACCTATCACGGCCCCGGCCAGCTGGTCCTCTATGTACTGGTGGATGTCCGCCGCTGCAAATTCTCGGTCCGTGAGCTGGTGACCGCGCTGGAAACAGCCATCATCAACACCCTCGCCAAGAGCGATATCCAGGCCTATGCCAAGGCCGATGCCCCCGGGGTCTATGTGAAAAATGATCTCGGCATGGAGGCCAAACTGGCCTCGCTGGGGCTGCGCATCCGCAAGGGGTGCTCGTTCCACGGGCTGGCCCTCAACATCAACATGGACATGACCCCCTTCCTGCACATCAATCCGTGCGGCTATGCGGGCATGGCCATGACCCAGACCAGCGCCCTGGGCGGCCCGCAAAGCGTGGCCGAGGCGCAATCCATTCTGGTGGCCGAACTGGCCAACCTGATTGGCTATCAAACGATCATCAATACCGAAGAAGCAGCATGAGCAACCCCATGCCGTGCAACCATGAGGGCTCCGAGCAGACCCTTATGGCTACCAACCAGACAATAACAAACACCGAGAGTGAATCATGAGCAAACCCGTTCGTATGGAGCCGGGCGTCAAGCTGCGCGATGGCGACAAGATGGCCCTGATCCCGGTGAAATTCATGCCGGATCCCAACGAAGAACTCCTTCGCAAGCCGGACTGGATGCGGATCAAGCTGCCCCCCTCCAGCCAGAAGATCGAACACATCAAGAGCACCTTGCGCAAGAACAAGCTGCACTCGGTGTGTGAAGAGGCCTCCTGCCCCAACCTGGCTGAGTGCTTCAACCACGGCACCGCCACCTTCATGATCATGGGCGCCATCTGCACCCGTCGTTGCCCCTTCTGCGACGTGGCCCACGGCCGCCCGCTGGCGCTCGACCCGGAAGAGCCGAAGAAGCTGGCGCTGACCATCAAGGAGATGGGGCTGAAATATGTGGTGATCACCTCGGTGGACCGCGACGACCTGCGCGACGGCGGTGCCCAGCACTTCGCCGACTGCATCAAGCAGATCCGTGAGCACAGCCCGCAGACCCGCATCGAGATCCTGACCCCGGACTTCCGTGGCCGGATGGAGCAGGCCCTTGAGGTATTCCGCGACACCCCGCCGGACGTCTTCAACCACAACCTGGAAACCGCGCCGCGCATGTATCGCGTCGCCCGCCCGGGTGCCGACTACAAGTGGTCGCTGGAGCTGCTGCGCCGCATCAAGGAGATGCACCCCCATGTACCGACCAAATCCGGTGTCATGATGGGTCTTGGCGAAACCAACGAAGAGATCGTCGAGGTGCTGAAAGATCTGCGCGCCCACGGCGTCAACATGCTGACCCTGGGTCAGTATCTGCAGCCGAGCCGCCACCACCTGCCGGTGAAGCGCTACGTGCCGCCTGCAGAGTTTGACGAGCTGAAAGATGTCGCCATGGCGCTGGGCTTTACCCACGCAGCCTGCGGTCCTTTCGTCCGCTCCTCCTATCACGCGGATCTGCAAGCCAAAGGCGAAGAGGTCAAATAACGTCCTCCCTCGCAATAAAAAGAGCGCCTATTGGCGCTCTTTTTGTAGGTATCCCTGACAGCAACTGCTTGATGTGCTCAGCAGCCGTTATCGAAGATCCCCTGCTGATGCCAGCGTTGCAGCTGGGCCAGCACCCGGGTCTCCCGCGCCGTCCATTGGGGACAGGGCCCCGCCAACTGGGTCTTGTTGGTCTGCAGCGCCTCGTCGAGGGCAAACCAGCCGGGCATGAAGCCGAGGCGGATCTCGTAGGGCTGCGGCTGCGGGGCCACCAGCTGATCGCCAATCCGGCACAAGTAGTAGAGCGAGCGGATGCAGTAGGCATCAAACCCCGGCTCGCGAGCGGCGCGGTATTCACGGGTCTCGCCAAGCAGAGCCCCTACTTCCACCAGTTCGGCACCGCACTCTTCCAGCAGCTCTCGGGCCAGCGCCACATGGTGGCTCTCCCCCGCTTCAACGCCGCCACCGGGGAACATCAGATCGCCGTTGACCCGGGAGTGCACCAGCAGCAGCTCGTCGCCTCGGGGCACCACGGCACGCACCGTGAGCCGCTCCAGGGTGCGGCCATCGGTGATTACCTCGCCATGAACGAAACAGAGATCGAACGGATTGGGCCAGCAGCTGGCCGGGGAGAGCGTCGTCATCACTGCATCAGGGCCGGTAGTTGCCATGCTTTAGCTGCTCGACAATCTCGGCAGCCCGCACATCGTAGCCATCCTGCTCGGTCTTGCTCAGGGAGTGATAGATGCCAAAACGCTTGGCCGAGACCTCTGGCGCATCCTGAAACGATTCGCTCACCTTGCCCCACAGATAGGCCAGCCCGTACTGCTTCTGACCCATGTAGAGGGTGCTGAGAGAGGTGAGCATGCGACTGTTGACCTGCTCCCCCTCCCGATAGAGGGAGAGGCCGCGCTGCAGGGTGGCGATGGCCTTCTCGGGGTCGCTCTTGGCGTAGATACCGCCGAGCGCCAGTTGCAACTCCGGCTCGTCGAGCACCTTGGAACCTTCCAGCGCCATAAACTGCTGGCGGGCCAGCTCGTTGGTATTGTTGGTCCAGTGCCAGAGCAGCAGATAGGGATCCTGTGAATTGCGGGTTGCCACATCGAGCTGGGCCAGCTGATCCCCGGCCGCCAGCATCCCCTCCACCCGCGGGCTCTTCTGCTCGCGGGCATTCTTGTACTCGATGTTGGTGGAGCGCTCGGCACACTTGAGGTAGCGCTCAAGGTTGCGCATCAGCTCGTACTTGCGCCGATCCGTCCCCTCCTCCTTGAGGTAGAAGCGGCTGCGAATGATGTCGGTACGCTCGTAGCGGCACCAACCATCGTCTACCAGATCCTGACAGAGCTCGGGATGGTTGCTGCAAATATTGTGGATCCGGTCGTCATTGCAGCCCGCCACGACAAGGCCGACGGAAAGCATGATGAAAGTCTGTCGCAGGGGGAAATTGGCCATGGCTCACATCTTGTTGATAACGCAGGTTGGTAACAACGGGAGCCTCGAGTGGCCACCTACGGCTAGCAAACCGGTTACATATCCATTACAATGCGCGCGCCATATAAGGCCGCGATTGCAGAATAATATAACGAAATATACACCCCTACACTGATCTGCATTCGACGAATTTTCTATTTACACCAACAACGTGAAATAAAGGATCTGGTCAATGACCCACGAGCACTACTTGCAAGCGTGGCAGGAGAGCCAGGAGCTCGCCGAAGCCATGCAGCCCTTGATTGGTCGCCTCTACCGACAACAAGGGGTCGAGATCACCCTCTACGGCCGCCCGCTGCAAAACGCCTCCACCATCGATATCCTCAAGGCCCACCGGGTCGTCCGCCGCCACCAGGGCGCTCCCCTCCCCATCCAGCAAAGCTTCCCCCTGCTCCAGGCCATCGTTGCCCTGAAACCCACCGCCGCCGAGATCGATCTGGGCAAACTGGCGGTGGGTTACTGGCAGGATCATCAGGATGAGGCGGGGATCGAGGACTATCTGCAAGCCAGGCTGGCACCGGCCCTTGGCCGCAACCAGATGCCGCAAGCCACCGACGTGGTGCTCTACGGTTTTGGCCGTATCGGCCGCCTGCTGGCCCGCCTGCTCATCGAGCGTACCGGCGCCGCCAATCCGCTGCGCCTGCGTGCCATCGTGGTGCGCGGCGGTCGCGACGGGGATCTGGAGAAACGCGCCAGCCTGCTGCGCCGCGACTCGGTACATGGCCCCTTCAACGGCTCCATCGAAGTGGATGTGGAGCGCAGCGCCATCATCGCCAACGGCACCTTCATTCAGGTGATCTACGCAAACAGCCCGGCCGATATCGACTACACCGCCTACGGCATTCACGATGCGCTGATCGTCGACAACACCGGGGTCTGGCGCGATGAGGCGGGTCTCTCCGAGCACCTGAAAGCGCGTGGTGCCGGCAAGGTGCTGCTGACCGCCCCCGGCAAGGGGGAGATGAAGAACGTGGTGTTCGGCGTCAACCACGAGGTGATAGGGGCTGATGACAGGATCATCTCCGCCGCCTCCTGTACCACCAACGCCATCACCCCTGTGCTCAAGGTGATACAGGAGCGGTACGGCATCCGCCACGGCCACGTGGAGACGGTCCACTCCTACACCAACGACCAGAACCTCATCGACAACTATCACAAGGGCGAGCGCCGCGGTCGCAGCGCCGCCCTCAACATGGTGATGACCAGCACCGGCGCCGCCAAGGCGGTGGCCAAGGCACTGCCCGAGCTCAAGGGCAAGCTGACCGGCAACGCCATCCGGGTGCCGACCCCCAATGTCTCGCTGGCAATTATCAACCTGTCGCTGGAGCAGGCTACCGATCGGGAGAGCCTCAACGCCTATCTGCAACAGATGGCGTTAAGCTCGGCGCTCCATCGCCAGATCGACTTCAGCGCCAGCACCGAGCTGGTCTCCTCCGATATGGTGGGTTCCCGTTATGCAGGCATCGTTGACTCCCAGGCGACCATCGCCGAGGGGGATCACTGCGTGCTCTACGTATGGTATGACAACGAGTTCGGGTACAGTTGTCAGGTAGTGCGGGTGATGGAGCAGATGGCTGGCGTAGTCCGCCAGGATCTGCCAGCCTGATCCCATTTCGTCATGGCTCAATGTGCAAGGAGAAGGCCGGATGTCGTTTCAACAGGGTGAGTTTTTGCAAGCAATCAGGCAGATGCCACAAGAGGTGTACGAGCGCCTCAAAACCGCAGTCGAGCTGGGCAAGTGGCCCGATGGCAAGCCCCTGACCGACGAGCAGAAGGCCACATCGCTGCAAGCCGTGATGGCGTGGCAGGCGATGCACCTCGACAACCCCGAGCACATGAACATCGGTCGCGACGGCGAGATCGTGATGAAGAGCAAGAGCGAGCTAAAGCGGCTGTTTCGTGAAGAAAATCAGCCAGTTGAAGAGGAGATAGTGCGGGTCAATCTCAACCACTGAGACCGCTCGCCATCCCGTCTCGCGGCGGCCAATCGAATAGCGAGAGAGCAATACATAGTTCGATAAAGAGTGCGATAAATAGCAAAGAGGGGAGCCATCATGGCTCCCCTCTTCTAAACAACTCTTCCACCAAGTGTTCAACCTTTACAGCACAATAACCTCATCACTAAAGCTGTCAGCAACACGTTGGCCATGGCAGAGCACAGAATAAACAGAACAATCGAGTAATGTCTTTTTGGTCTGCAAGTGTTTGATAAAATCCTCCGAAAGAACGCAATCACCATCGGAAATCATCAGAATATCAGCCTTTTCGTAGCGCTTATCTTGCTCGATGATTTCACAGGCTCGGTTCAAAGGCATCTCGAAATCGGTCCCCCCTCCAAAACCCTGCCGTAAAAAGTGAAGCAGACCAGCGGCATTATTCTCCTCAGTCATCTCAAATTCTCTTACCTCTCCGCTATCGCCAAAGAGCAAGACATGTAAAGATCGCCGTTCTTGCTGCAGAATTGCCGACACCGCCAGCAATAATGCCCTGGCTTTTAATAGCGGTGTTCCATTCATGCTACCGGATGTATCCAGACAGGCGACCACAGGCCCTGTTCGTTTTTGCTCCAACTCCAGCAGTTCACCCGAAGTAAAAGTGGTTCCCTGCAACTCATAGGTCATCAAGTTTCGTTCCAGAAAACGGGCATAAAACAGGGTTTCCAGCGCCTCATCCTCCAGATTAAGCAACTCCGTGGGGAGTACACGAGCCAGATCGTCACTGCGATGGGTACCGTGTACCTCACTCTTGCTCGCCTGAGGGATCCGGGCCTGTTTTTTCTTCTCTTCCGAAATATAGGCCCGTCCCATCTTATGAGTTAACTCTTTAATGGCATGATTTTGCTGTAGCTGCTTGGCGAGCGGTTCAATATCATCCTTACATAGCTTGAGATCGTTATAAGAAAAATTGGCACCGGAACAGGCTAACAACAAAGGCTCGGACTTTTCATAGGTAATATCTATATCATCCAATAGCTGACCATAACCCGCCAGCTTTTTACGGATCTCGACAGGGATTCCCTCATCGGCCAGCTCTGCCTCATAGGCTTTACACTCGGCCAACTCGGCACGAAGAGCGGCAATCATCTCCTCATTAAGAGGCTGGTTTTTAAGGTGATCCTCCTGTACCTGCCAGTCCGGTTCGGGGGTAGGATTATCCGCCAGCGAACCGTCCCAGTCCCATAATCTCCATTTGGTTGCCCCCAACTTGTATCTGGCGGACTCTTTAAGCGCTTTGATGGTCGGTTCCCAGCTCTCGTCAAAAATATTTATTTTTGATAACAGGCTATTAAACCAAGAGGAACCTCTACTTTGTGGCGAATGTTTGACACATCGGGCAGAAAAAACATGGCAATTCGCAAATACCAGCCCATAAAAACCTCAGGGCGGGAGCACACTTTGTTGATATTTTAACCAAAGAATAACTGAGCCCGATAGTCGTCATTCCAGCCGGCTCT